>NZ_LT575483.1:1376734-1676734 GCF_900086705.1 Massilibacillus massiliensis
AATCCGCGAACCTGAAGAAGAATAAAAAAAATCGTGATCGTATAGCTTTTAGCTACTCGTTCACGATTTTTTTACTTTTATCAATGCTTTGTTTGTTTTGATTGACAGCTCGGGCAAATTCCATAAAAATAGAATTGTTGGCCAGTTAACTGATACGCAGTTTTTTCAGCTATTTTGTTCACAAATTCGCTCAACTCAACATCATAGATATCATCTACACGTTTACAAACTGTGCAACGTATATGAGGATGATTTTTCGTATTCGCATCATAGCGGAAGCTATCTTCTCCAACATTGAGCACTTGCACCAAACCGATTTCTCTTAGAATCTCAATCGTTTTGTACACAGTTGCTAAACTCATCGTAGGATAATGCGGTTGAAGCTGATTGAAAATTGTTTCCGCACTTGGATGCTCTGTCGTATTGTACAACACACTATAAATAGCCAAACGCTGCGGTGTAACTTTAAACCCCTTTTCCCGTAATAATGAAGTTATTTTTTGATCGTCCATATTTACACCACCTTAAAAATATTTATGAAACTCTCCATATTTTCAAGAACCGTTGCAGGAAATCTTTTTTAAAGAAAATATCATTTAAGAAATAAATATTATTAAATAGTCATCTCATGTAATCATGATACTCAACTATCTAGTATTTGTCAATATAAGTACAATAAATTTAAAAAATTCACATAAATTTGAGGAGGCTGTTCGCACTAAAATTTTATCTATATAAATCTTAATGCACCCTTAAATTCAATGTCTTTCTTTTGTCATTGACACAAAATAAACAGAAAGTCTAGGCCTAAAGCCTCCAAAATACTTGAAAAATGACCGACTTACTAAAATTCGCAAACTCACTTCGTTCAGACAAGCGAATTTCTTAACGTAAGTCGGTCATTTTTCATCCTTCGGAACGTATTTTTCCGGAAAAGGCCGGGGAACGAAAAAACTGCCGCATTCAAATGCAGCAGTCAGACTGTAAACAAAGTAGGAGGTATTCACAAAGTGAATACCTCCTACTAAAATACGTTCCACGTATAAACTAGTACGAAGATAGGCTGCCGGTTGGCGAGAAGTGCTCAGATGCTAGGCGCATGAAGGGGATGTGAAGGAGTCGTACTGGCGTACGTCGACGAACAGCACCTTCATGCAACGACGCAGATGGGTGCTTATCGCCGACCCGCTGCCTATCTGTCCATAGTTAAATAGGATGATTAATTTTGACCACCGTTTGCACTTGACATAAACTTTTGTTTTGCTTGGTTAACGGCTTGTGGAGTTGCCTGCTGCGTTTGATAGTATCCTTTTTGTTCCATAATGTCAAAAATCTGCTTTTGTTCACTATAGACATCACCAAGGACGGTCATGTAATCACGTCTTAGTTGGTCATCAGAAGACTCTAAAATATAACTATTTAGCGATGCTGCCATTAATTTTGTATCATTTAGAGCAATTTGTAACACATTTTGTTCTGAAAATTGTTGTGCTTGTCCGTTCATTTGACCACTATTGGTTTGCATTTGACTATTATTATTTTGTTGTACCATTCAGTTCACCTCTTCCTTATTGCATATTTTGTCCAGCATTTAAATGTTTGCTTAAGGTTTGCGCATTTTCATTGTTCTTCCTAGAGATTTGTTGAAACAATTGTTTCGTTTGCGCGTCTTGCAAAGTATTTGCAAGATTGTTCATACTTTCCGATGTACTTTGTGCCTGACCTAAATAATCTGTAAGTAACATCAGTTCTTTTTCTGTTAACATATTCCAGCCTCCTTTCGAACTTACGCATTTAGTTTGCGTTACTTAAAAAGGAAACATACATCATAATAAGATAAAACTCCAAAAATTTTGCAGCTTCTTACTTGCTAGAGTCTCTGCCCCGCGCCCGATCTGTCTATACCTTGCCTATTGCTGAAGCTTATGTATTTTTATGGTATAATGAATTTTATTATAATAAAAAGTTGGTGACTGAATGATTTTAGAAGAAATTGCTGGTTTTATCGCTAAAGAACTTGGCATAAAACACGCGCAGGTAAAAGCAACTATAGATCTATTAGATGGAGGAAATACAGTCCCGTTTATTTCTCGTTATCGTAAGGAAGCAACCGGAGAGTTAAACGAAGAACATATCCGCACAATTGAAGAACGCCTCCAATACTTACGTAATTTAGTAAAACGACAAGAAGATATCACTTCGATTATTGAAGAACAAGGTAAAATGACGCCCGAATTAAAAATGGCGATCGAGCATACTACAAAACTACAAGAATTAGAAGACTTATATTTGCCTTACAAACAAAAAAAGCGTACACGCGCACAAATCGCACGAGAAAAAGGATTGGAACCGCTTGCAAATCTGGTTTTAGCACAAAATATAGCACAAGGAAACCCACTCGACTACGCTGCAGACTATATAAATGAAGAAAAAGAAATTACCTCTGCCGAACTGGCCCTGGCTGGAGCTATGGATATCATCGCTGAAACAGTATGCGAACAAGCTGATATACGTGCTTTTATGCGCAAACAGCTTTGGCAATATGGTCAAATTAATACAGACCTAGCCGCAGAAACGGAAGAAAGCAAAGCATTTCTTATGTATAAAGAACATTCTGAACCGATTCATCGCATGCCATCACACCGAATCTTGGCAATGAATCGTGGTGAAAACAAAGATTTTCTAAAAGTAAAGTTGGAAACAAATCACGATACCAATATGGATATGATCGCTCGGCGCATCATCCATCATCCGTCCATCTTCACACAATGTATTACGGAAGCAATCAATGATGGATACAAACGTTTACTGTTTCCTGCACTTGAACGTGAAATCCGTTCACTCTTAACCGAAAATGCTGAAAAACAGGCAATTCGAGTATTCGGGCTAAACCTAAAACAACTTTTATTACAGCAACCCCTGGCTGGCCATACGGTACTTGGGCTCGACCCCGGCTATCGAACCGGTTGTAAAATCGCTGTAATCAGTCCAACAGGAACTGTACTTGATCACGGCGTCTTATACTTAACAGCAAGTGATAGTCAAAAACAGCAAGCTGCCGAAAAAGTTCTCAAATTGATTAAAACCCACAACATTACTTTGATTTCTATTGGCAACGGAACGGCCTCCTACGAAACAGAAGAATTTACGGCAAAACTCATCGCAGATAACAATCTTGCTGTTCATTATCTTATCACGAATGAAGCCGGAGCCTCTGTCTATTCAGCATCAAAATTGGCAAAAGAAGAATTGCCTGACTATGATGTTACCATTCGCGGCGCTGTATCTATTGCCCGTCGTGTACAGGATCCTTTGGCAGAACTCGTTAAAATTGATCCAAAATCCATCGGGGTAGGACAATACCAACATGACGTAAACCAAAAAGAACTTTCCGAAACATTAGATCATATTGTTGAATCAGCAGTCAATCATGTCGGCGTAGAACTAAATACAGCTTCAATCGAACTCCTAAAACACGTTTCCGGTATAAACTCTACTGTCGCCAAAAACATTGTTGCTTATCGTGATCAAAATGGTACATTCAAAAATCGCAAAGAGCTCTTGAAAGTGGCCAGACTTGGTCAAGCTGCATTCACACAATGTGCAGGATTTTTACGTATCGCTAAAAGTGAATCGCCGCTTGATAATACGCCTGTCCATCCAGAATCCTATAAAACAGCCGAAAATATCTTAACCGAACTAGGTTTTTCATTAAATGATTTAGATAAAAAAAATAAATTGCTAAACTTGCAAGATCGACTCAAAGATATACGTATTGAAGACCTTGCAGAAAAATTAAATGCAGGTATACCAACCGTACGCGACATTATAGATGCACTTGCTAAACCTGGTCGCGACCCACGTGAGGATTTACCTGCACCATTAACCCGTAAGGCAATTGTTCAACTCACTGATTTAGCCGTCGGAACAATTTTGAAAGGTACCGTGCAAAACATCACTGATTTCGGCGCTTTTGTCGATATCGGCATTAAAACAGCCGGACTTATACATCGTTCCGAACTCAGTCATAAATTTTTCCGCCATCCCCTTGATATCGTTTCTGTAGGAGACGTTATTGATGTAATGATTATTAGTATAGACGCTGAAAGAAATCGTATCGGCCTTAGTCTTAAACAAGTAGAAACTCAGAATTTAGAAAACGGCAGCTAAAGATTCCTATAATAAACAGATGCCTTCTCTTCCTCTGTTAATAGACGTTTACGCAATACAACCTGCATTTCATCCACTGCGCGCGGACGAGCGAGAATTTCTGCCAAAGAAGCTTGATTTGCCTGCATCTCAAGTCCGACAGAATTCAATATAAATAAATTTTGAACTAAATCAAACCTTGCTTCTTTCCAACCAATATACCAACTCCAATCCGTATAATAAAGCCAACTTTTTTCATTGAATGCCCGCACATGCGTTGGATCTTGCCAAGCTCCACAAGATAAATCATACGGAACATGAATTTTAAATACGCCTCCTACCTTTAATAACCTTAAACACATCGTCATTGCACTGACCAAATCCCGAATATGTTCTAAAAGATGGCTCGCGATAATTTCATCAAAAGAGCCTTCTTCAATAGGTATCGTCCCAAATCGCTTTGTCTCAATTTCTTGATTCACTGGAAAGTCATGACTTATATCAGCAATAATATCCGGATGCCAAGCATGATTGATATCAACATTTAAGTACTCTTTCCTCCAATCCTTGCCACTACCTAAATTGATCATACGCGGCACTTGCAATTGTTCGATATTATTTTCCACAAAAATCCTCTCCTTAATCACATTGCGCAAAATATCTTCCTCACGCCTTACGCAAAAACTTTGAAAACCATTTGTCTCTAATGCATGACGTTTTTCATCATTTTTAACAAGTTCCACACAAGTCTCAACAAGTTTTTCGTAGGGAATTAAGGCAACAGCTTCTTTTAAATCATCCTCAATTTCTGTATCTTCACTACATTCGGCAACCACTGCCTTACGATTTGATAACAAATACGATATTCGTACAATTTCAAAAATATTCGCATCATAATAATGAATGTTAAGAATCACTTTTGCTCTGGCAATAAAGGTATCTCTTTCTTTTCCATATACACCAAACAAAGTAATGACATGAAGACCTCTTCTCTCTAACTCTTGCAGAATTTTTTCACGTCTTGCATTCATGGAACCATAAAATAAAACATCAATATCTTGCACTGCAACAGACTGAATAGAAGTCAACTCCGGTACATAACCAATCGGCACATAATATAAAGGATTTTTACATCCCATTTTTTTAAAAATTTCAATATTCCGTTTGCTATAATCCCATATGATAAACATTTTAAACAATGGCAATTTTTTTTCATTTAACATAGAGTTTTGATCGAATTGTTCCAGATTATAAATGATCGAAGTCTCCGGAACCTTAGGCAATAACTCTGCCGAAACTAGATGAAAACCTAAAATAATATTCACATTGTCTTCAGAAAAATCATTTTCTGTAATGATACTCTTATAGCCCAGCCTTTCAAGCCCATATTTTAACGTAACTGCAATTTCTTGAAAAGCATCCGAGTGCTGATATCCCAGAGGTCGAATGATTACAATTTGATAGGCTATTACATCTATAAACGCCATTTCAACACCTCATATCCTTTTGATAGGTATAGGTATGCAAAACTTCCTTCGTATATGACTATATCTCATGATTTCAGTATATATAGATGAAACTTTATCCATTTTTTTCAAATAAAAAACTTTTTATAATATGTCACATTGTTGTTACTCCATGCGTATGATAGGGTAACAACATTTTTTTTTGAAAAAGGTGGTTAAATAATCATGTCAAAAAAAGAGGACGAACAACGCTACAAATACGATAACTGCAATCAATGTGGTGAAGACTATCACAGCTTTAATGGATGCAACTATCCAAATCATTTTATAATTCCGTCACCTGGCACAACGGGAGCAACAGGTGCAACAGGGCCTACCGGTCCCACGGGGCCTGGAACGGGAGTAACAGGTCCTACTGGTCCTACAGGCGATCCAGGTGCTACTGGTCCAACGGGTGCTACTGGCGATCCAGGTGCTACTGGTCCAACGGGTGCTACTGGCGATCCAGGTGCTACTGGTCCAACGGGTGCTACTGGTGATCCTGGTGCTACCGGTGTAACTGGCCCGACGGGTCCGACAGGTCTTACCGGCGATATTGGCGCTACCGGCGCAACTGGTCCTACTGGTCCTACAGGTCCGACAGGTCCTACTGGCGATATTGGCGCTACCGGCGCAACTGGTCCTACTGGTCCTACAGGTCCGACAGGTCCTACTGGCGATATTGGCGCTACCGGCGCAACTGGCCCTACAGGTCCTACCGGTGACATTGGCGCTACCGGCGCAACTGGTCCTACTGGTCCAACAGGTCCTACCGGTGATATTGGCGCTACTGGTGCAACGGGTCCTACTGGTCCAACAGGTCTTACCGGCGATATTGGGGCTACCGGCGCAACTGGCCCTACTGGTCCAACGGGTCCTACCGGTGATATTGGCGCTACTGGTGTTACTGGTCCTACTGGTCCAACAGGAGCTACCGGCCCGACGGGTCCTACCGGTGATACTGGTGCCACTGGTCCTGTAGCTGCCCCCGGCACAACACTCTTTAATGTAATTGGCCCTACTGGCACTGCTACAGTAGGATTAGGTGAAAACTTGATTTTCCAAACCTCTACGCTTGATATTACAGTTACCGAAGGATCGGCAATTGTGACAATAGATGATCTAACTCCAGCTGGACCTACAGGAGCAACTGGTGCTACGGGTGCTACCGGCGCAACTGGTGCTACCGGCGATACCGGCGCAACTGGTGTTACCGGTGCTACGGGTGCTACGGGTGCTACCGGTGATACGGGTGCTACGGGTGCTACCGGTGATACGGGTGCTACGGGCGATACCGGCGCTACCGGCGATACGGGTGCTACGGGTGCTACCGGTGATACGGGCGCTACGGGTGCTACGGGTGCTACCGGCGATACGGGTGCTATCGGCGCAACTGGTGCTACTGGCGATACGGGTGCTACCGGCGATACGGGTGCTAGTGTTACGAGTGACAGCATGTCCACTACCAACACAAGTTCGGATACTATCGCTGTTGTACTTGGCGGTACCGATGTTCCTCTACCAGACAATCAAAATCTGAATACGTTTACCGTAGATGGTACAAATACTGAATTTACAGTACCAACGACAGGTGAGTATCTAATCAGCTATTCCGTAATCACAACACTAGCACTGCTTGTTTCCTCACAAATATTACAGAATGGTACTCCGATAGCAGCTTCAATAATTACCCCTACTGTTGAAATAAACACACTCTTTACGTCCTTCATCGTACCGCTAACTGCAGGTGATACACTAACACTTCAGTTATTTGGCCTGCTTGGAGCAGCAACGCTTACTGGAGGTTCAAGCACCTACATGACAGTTATACGACTAATATAAACGCTCCGATCAGTCAAAAGATTATTGCTATATTTATACTAACTGTAGAAAACCTAAGTCTACTTCATACTATCGCTTAAAAATCAGTAATCAAAAGCGTAAACATCATTCAATACTTTATTATCTGGGGGTGTCACATTAAATGGTGTGCACCCCGTCAAGAGGACAGTCAAAAAATATAAGAATTTTTTGTAGCTCATCCGTAAGGATGGGCTGTTTTTTATGCAGCGATATAATGTTCATAATATTCGTAGGGAGTCATTACATTTAATCGACGCTGCAAACGTTCAAAATTGTAATAGTGAATATAGCAGCTAACTGCATGCATCAGGTCTTGTTTCCCTGTAAATTTATGACCATAATACATTTCACGCTTCAATACGCCCCAAAATCCTTCCATCGGTCCATTATCTATGCAATGACCAACTCGAGACATACTTTGTGTCATCTCATGTTCTATCAGTCTGCTATGAAAACTGCGGCTGGTATACTGAAATCCACGGTCACTGTGAAATAATGGGTGCGCCTGTGGATTGTTTTTTACAGCTTCATCAAAAGTGTTAAAGACCAACTTGTTATTGTTGTGGTCGCTTAGTACATATGACACAATTCGGCGATCATATAAATCCAATATAGCACTCAGGTAGAGCTTATGGATAACCGGACCTATACAATATTTAAATTCCGTCACATCAGTCAGCCACTTTTCATTTGGTGCATCAGCATGGAATTGCCGGTTTAGAATGTTTTCTGCTGTGTAAGCTGGATCAGGTGCCCGGCGAGTACAACAGTTTTGCCGGTGTTTAATATTTGACTGGATGTGTAATTTACGGTCAATGCGCAGAATACGTTTATCATTTATATGCTCATGATGCCAACGGTTCAAATCATCACGAATTCTGCGGTATCCCTCGTCTGGATGTTTTTCGTGAATTTCGATGACCTTCTTAGCCAGTCGCTCATTTTCCCGCTCACTTGGGCTTTTATCTCCTTTAAGCCAATGGTAATACGCTGAACGGGTTACATGAAAAATTGGGCAAAGTTCTAAAACCGAATAATGCACCGGCTCTGTCTGTGAAAGCTGTTTTATTGCTTCGTATTCTCTTTCCTTGCGTGTAAAGCCAAGGCATCCCTTCTTTCCAGTTCGTCCAGTTTTTTTAATGCATCAATCTCCATCTGCAACCAATGGTTTTTACGTTCCAGTTGGGCAACACAGTCCCTGAGTTCTTCTTCCGGGGTACGGCTGGGCAGTGTACCTGTTCGATGCCCACGGCGATCTTCTAGTCCAGATTTGCCCATCTGGCGATATTTTTTCATCCATATGAAAACCTGTTGATAGGATACTTTATAAGCAAGTGCTGTTTGTCCATAATTGTTATCGTGAGCTGTACAATACTGAACAATTTCTAGTCGTTCTTCTTGTGTAGTCTTTCTTGATTTTGTCATGATACTGCTTCCTCCTGTTCGAAGCTGAAACTTCTCATGACTATTATACTTCTTTACCCAATTGAGTAATTGATCATTCTTACGAATTTGATATTTTTCGCAAATTTCTATTACGGGAATAGATCCGCTTAGATAGTCCTGGACAGCAGATAGTTTTACCTCTGGTGAATAGGCTTTAAAGTGAGTTCGTGCAATGAGACCTTTTATTCCTTCACTACGATAATTACATACCCATCGTTGAATTGTCATCGGGCTTATTTTTAAAGTCCTGGCCACTTCTCTATAACTGCATTTTCCTTCAATGACATCTTTACAGGCTTGCAGTTTCAATTTTAGAGAAACTTTACTTTTCTTTGACATAAAAAATACCTCCAGATAAGACAATGTTTTTTTTCACTGTCCTATCTAGAGGTAGCATACCAAAAAAAAAATGTGGCACCTCTATTATTTACGTACTTGGACGTTCCTAAGGATGAAAAAGAATCAACTTATGTTAAAAAATCCGTTTGTTCGCCGAAGCGAGTTTAGAATTTTATAAGTTGGTCTTTTTTCAATTGTTTTGAAGGTTATACGTCCTAGACTTTTTGATTCTTTTTTGTCAATGACAATAGAACATCTATGTGTGTAGTACAACACTTCCTTTATATCATTTATATCAAATTTCAAAACAATCCTCCAAACTTTTGGTAACAAGACATGCCCATGTTGCATATATTAGAAATATAATTTTGAGGAGGCATTTGAAATGACCACATTGGAAGAAAATTCTGCAAAACCAATGACCATCAGTCTATGTATGATTGTAAAAAACGAAGAAGCAACAATCGAGCGTTGCCTGGGTTCGGTTGCAAAAGCTATGGACGAAATTATAATCGTCGATACTGGTTCAACAGATACAACGAAAGAAATTGTTCGCCAATTTACAAATACCATTTATGATTTTACATGGATTGATGACTTTGCAGCTGCACGTAATTTTGCCTTTCAGCAGGCAACGCAAGAGTATATTCTTTGGTTAGATGCCGATGATGTTATGCTGACAGATGATTTAGAAAAATTATTGACGTTTAAACAAAGCGCTGACAAAACCGTGGATGCCTATACCATGAATTATAATTTATCTTTCGATACTAACGGTAATGTTGCCTCAAAGTTAAGAAGAAACCGCCTAGTCAAACGAACAAACCATTTTCAATGGATCGGAGCCGTTCATGAATACCTAGCCGTGGGAGGAAAAATCGTAAATCTAGATATTAGCGTAACCCACAAAAAAGAAAAATCTGATACGTATGATCGTAATCTAAAAATTTATGAAAATCGCTTAGCAAATGGAGAAGAGTTTTCTCCAAGAGATTTATATTATTATGCCAATGAATTAAATGATCACCAAAGATATGAAGAAGCAATTGTTTACTATAAAAAAGCATTGGCTACAAAAGCCTGTTGGATCGAAGATAATATTGCGATCTGTGGAAAACTTGCAGACTGTTATAGTGCGCTTGGTGACGATGAAAATAAATTAAACTATACATATCGATCCTTTAATTATGATACACCACGCGCAGAATTCTGCTGCCGAATCGGGTATCATTTTCTCAGCTTAAAACAGTATCAACAAGCAATTTTTTGGTATACACTTGCCACCAATCTACAAAAACCAAAAGACTCTTTGGCTCTTTTAAATAATTCTTGCTGGACTTGGCTGCCACATCTTCAGTTATGTGTTTGCTATGCAAATATCGGGGAAGTACCGTTAGCAATTCAGCATAATAAAATTGCTGAAGCCTATGTGCCAGATCATCCTAGCATTCTTCATAATAATAAATATTTCGCACAATTATCTGCGAATTGATCCTAATATTTTCAATTTCTCCATATATAAATGTAAAGATAGACTGTTTACCAATTGCAGTCTATCTTGTCAGCGTGTAGACAACCTATCATCGTACTAATTTATAAGTGGTACGGATTTCGTTATTTTCTAAGTTATTTGCATAAATATATGATTTGTCTTTCTTGATTTGTTAAATTTTTCGTATCTTTATTTTTGGATTTGTCTTATGCCTTTGTCACAAATCTTGTTATAATAGAATAATGTAAATTTATTTTATGGAGGCAATCAATGAACTTACTTAAGCAAACGCTTTCTCTTATCACTCCGCCAGATGAAGCAGCTATGCAATACGCAAAAAAACAGCTCGCTGCCATAACAAATCCAGAACGAAACTTTGGCTATTTAGAAAATATTCTCATCAAATATGCTGGTATCACTAGGCAAAAAATGCCGAAGCTTCCCAAAAAATGTACCGTTATCGTCTGTGCGGATCATGGGGTAGCTGAAATGGGCGTGAGTGCCTACCCAGTTGAAACCACCGTACATATGACGAGAAATTATCTTGTTGCAAAAGGTGCTGTTGCCAATGCGCTCTCTAATTTTTCTGAAGCAAATATGATTGTTGTCGACATGGGGATCGCAGCTTCCATGGAAAAAATCCCTGGATTGATTGATCGTAAAATCGATTACGGTACAAAAAATATGACCAAAGGGCCCGCCATGACACGTCAGCAAGCAGTACAAGCTTTAACAACCGGTATAGAAATTGCGAATGAATATGCAAAAAAAGGATATCAATGTTTTTTACCTGGGGAAATGGGTATTGCCAATACTACGGCAAGTGCTGCCATCGTTGCTACCTTTGGGAATCTCACTCCCGAGCAGGCCACTGGCCGCGGTACAAATATTTCTGATGAACGGTTGAAAGTTAAAATTGATGTTGTGCGCCAAGCTTTGGAAGTTAATAAACCAGACCCCACTGATGGCATTGATGTTTTAGCCAAAGTTGGAGGCTTTGAACTTGGCTGTATTGCCGGTATTATGCTTGGTGCTGCTGCAAACAATTGTGTTGTTATGCTTGATGGTTTTAATACCGGTGTCGCCGCCCTTATTGCCAACAGTATTTGTCCACTTGTAAAACATTATCTCATTGGTTCTCATCTCTCCATTGAACCAGCACATAAAACCATGTTAAAGCTTTTAGATTTAAAACCTTACATCAATATGCGGTTTCGCCTTGGTGAAGCAACCGGTTCCTCTATTGCAATTCACTTTTTAGATGTAGCAATCAAAACATATATCAATTTATGCTCTACTGCAGGCAACAAGCCAACGCTAGAATCTGTCCAAGCTGTTTCATCAGCAAAAGAATCCCAAGCGCACTTATCTAAACTTATTGATAAGATTCAACCCTTGAATACAAAAGTAATGGAAGCTTGCAGTCTCTATATAGACAACCTAACTAAACCGATGCATAGTCTTGGTGCACTCGAAGAATTGGCAATAAAAATTGCCGGAATCACTGGCAATGAAAAACCTCGTCAATTAAATAAAGAACTTTTTATCTTTACCGCCCCAGCCCAGCTAAAAGACACCAAAAATCCATATTGCGCAATTCAAACTTTTGCACAGCATGCGAGTGCCAAATTGCATTTCATTGATTTACCATCAGGTGCAAATCAAGCTGAATTCAAACTTACAAAGCAGGCAATGTTCCAAGCGATTGAAATTGGCTGTCAGCTTATCTCTACAAAAGCTGACAGTAATGCAAACGTCTTTGGCCTCGGTACAATAGACGATACATGCTCTATAGACGCTTGTCATAAAATTTTAACCGCTTATGAGAAGGATCGATCCTCTGCCCCGATCGACTCGCTCATGCTCTTAGAAAAATTCGGAACACCACAAATTGCAGCTCTGGTCGGTGTAATCCTCAGTGCCGCAGATGAACACTGTGCAATCGTATTGGACAATTTGACAACGTGTACCGCAGCTCTGGTTGCTGTAACAATGGCGCCGCAAGTCAAAGGTTATTTGATCACCTCACAGCTTTCGCCAGAACCAGCACATAAACTTGTGATCGAACTACTCGATCTTCCAATTTACTTAACGCTTCATATGTCTATTGGTGAGGGCTGTGCAAGCGCACTTGGTATGAAATTACTAGATGCCAGTATGCACATGCTCAATGATATGAAAACTTTTGGACAAACCTCCGTTGCCGTTGCTAACGACGGTCCCGGTGCCAAGCGACAAACCAAGAGTATATGATAAATATAAATAAACGATGGGATAGGTACACTACCTATCCCATCGTTTATTTATAAAAGAATCGCATCTATAAATCGGTCACTTGATTCGGCAAACTGCTCTACTTTTTCCTTCAACTCTGCCGCCAGCTCCTCATCGTCTCGCAGCAATGAAATATTCAGTTGAGCAATTAAAATCGCGCCTTGTATTGCTGTATTACAACTCATTGCAGCAAACTGTACATCGCAAATAAGATTTGCTTTTGCTATCCCCCGTAATTTTTTTGCTGCTTCAAGTGCCTGCAAACAAGCATCTGCAATCGCATAAGGTACATCGATTGCTTGCAGTAATACTTCGTTCCACTCTTGACTATTGCCATCTGCCCCCACAGCAGTCAACGCAGGTAAAGCTTGATTTAAAACCTCCGCATCACGGTTGATTAACCCTCCTAACAGCACATGCAGCTTATCTAATTCAATATTTAATAAAGTAACTTCTCCACTTTCTCTTTCGTCGCACAATTGGTTTACCATCTTCAACAAACTTACACCTGTTAACCCAAGCAGAGCCGCTCCGCTTCCACTCCCCGGTGCCTCATTTCCCGCCATTTTTGAAAAAAAATGATGTAAACTTAAATCGGTAAGCATGCTAGTTTCCTCCCCAATAACAAACATGTATTGTAATTTATGTATTTTTTCAACTAAGAACCGTTGCACTAAGATTTTATTTGTAAAACTCTTTGTATAGTCCCATCCGCATAGGTATACTTTTGGCATTACCCCAAAATAAGATGCAACGCAAGCGGTAGCATCACCATGAACGAAAACAATGATGTATAATTAAAGTATGGCATAAGGTCGATTCTTTTTGAGTCAAGAACTCGACCCCAAAATTGATATGATTTCCTGCTTGCACCACATATTGTCCAGCCCCTTCGGGCGAAAGGACGTGTAGTAAAGTAATAACTTACAGGAAGTCACGCCATATTTTATCTACAAGGGGATGGTATTGTGGACATAACTTATGAGCGTTGTTGTGGGATTGATGTACACAAAAAGATGATAGTTGCCTGTCTAATCTGTGGTGGAAAGCAGCAACTTCGTCAGTTTGGTACAACGACAAAAGAACTGAGAGATTTATCAGCTTGGTTAGTTGACGCCGGTTGTCAAATGATTGCCATGGAAAGTACCGCTTCCTACTGGAAACCATTGTACAATATCTTTGAGCTTTCCGATCTCAATGCCATGGTAGTAAATGCCCAGCACATGAAAGCTTTGCCTGGTCGTAAGACCGACGTCAAAGATGCAGAATGGATTGCCGATCTTCTTCGACATGGGTTACTAAAAGCAAGCTATATTCCAGACCGTGAACAACGGGAACTACGGGAAATCTCTCGCTATCGCAAGAGCTTGATTGATGAGCGAAGCCGAGAGCTGAACCGATTGCAGAAAATGCTAGAAGGAGCCAATGTGAAACTATCCAGTGTAGTAAGTGCCATCAACGGCAAGAGTTCCAGGCGACTTTTGGAAAGCATTGTCCAAGATAAAAAGCTTGATGAAGACGAGATTTTAAGGCTGCTTCATCCTAGTATGCACGCTAAACTCAATGAAATCATGGCTTGCGTTGATGGAATTATTTCGCCCTTGCAACGCAGATTGCTTCGTAATGTCTTGGATCATATTGACGATATGACAAAACGTATCGAAGATATGGACAAACTAATCAAAGACTACTTGAACAAATATGAAGAAGCCATCGCAGCCATAGATGAAATACCGGGTGTTGGGAGAATCAGTGCAGAAACAATCTTAGCGGAAATCGGATTAAATATGAATCGGTTTCCAACCGAAAGACATATTAGTTCTTGGGCTGGTGTGGCGCCAGGTAACCATGAGAGTGCAGGGAAACGAAAGAGTGGAAAAACTACGCATGGAAATACAACATTAAAAGCTATGTTAGTACAATGTGCTAAGGCTGCGCAAAAGACGAAGGGAAGCTTTTTTTCAGCTCAATATCAACGGATTGCAGCGCGAAGAGGAAAAAGCAGAGCCGCCGTAGCTGTGGCTCATTCCATACTAATCGCTATTTACTACATACTAAAAGCAAAAGTTCCTTATCGAGAGTTAGGTTCGGAATATTACAATCAATTTAACCGAGAGAAGAAAATACAATCCTATTTGAAGAAATTAGCGGCTTTGGGTTGGGAGCGCCCCACCACAGCTACAACCTGATTGTCTATATACGATATTTTTTGTCCTGAATTATAGGGCTTGTCTTTGTGCGTCCTTTTTCTAGGATATAGAAGAGGTTTTCATAGTAAAGTACCAAAAACGCTAGGCCCTCCAACCTCCAAAAAACTTGAAAAATGACCAACTTACTAAAATCCTTAACTCGCTTCGCTCAGACAAACGGATTTCTTTACGTAAGTTGGTCATTTTTCATCCTTCGGAACGTATTTTTCCGGAAAAGGCCAGGTACGAAAGCACTAAATAGGCACTATCGAATTTCGTTCCACTTATAAACTAGTACGAAGATAGTTTAAACAGCTCATTCAACACTCATAATAAAATGATAGTTTGCCTGACCACCGGCGTAAACTTGTACTTCCATTTCAGGGAATGCTGTTTCTACTGCTGCTGCAATTTTTTTCGCTTTTGTTTCGTCTAAATCTTCGCCATAATACAAGCTAATGATTTCACTGTCATCCCCAGCAATTGCTTTTACTGTATCAATTAAAGTTTTGATCATATCAGCACCAAAAACTTTTACCTTGCCACCAATCACACCGATATAAGAACCTTCCTTGACCAGTGTTTCTTCTACGAAGCTGTCACGAACAGCCATCGTTAAACTCGCCTCTTTGACTTCTTTTATCGCCACATTCATTTCTTCAACATTTTTGAGAATATCCGCCTCACGATCATATGCAACAAGCGCAGCTAATCCCTGCGGAGTATTCGTCGTCGAAACAATTTCTACACGATCACCCAACAATTTTTTTACTTGCGCCGCTGCTAAAATGATATTGCTATTGTTCGGTAACACAATATATTTTTCTGCAATATCCTGATGCACTGCATCAATGAATTCCTCTACGGCCGGATTCATACTTTGACCACCGGAAATGACAATGTCCGCACCAAGACTTTTCATCATATCCGCCAATCCATCACCGGCAGCAACGGCAATTATCGCCGTTTTCAGTTTTGTTTTTTTACTTGCATTCGGCAATAAAATCGCACGGTGCTGATCGGCCATGTTATCAATTTTAATATCATGCAACGTACCACCCCAGCCCACTGCACATTCAAGTACCGTGCCTGGATGTCCTGTATGAATGTGAACTTTTACAATATCACTGCCATCCGCGACGACTAAAGAATCTCCTAATTCTCCAAGAACGCGCCGAATTTCTTCAACCGTAACTTTTGTATTTTTCACCATAAACTCTGTACAATACGGCCGAGCAATTTCAAAATCTACAGTTGGCATAATTTTAGCTGCTTTATAACTCATTTCGAAATCAAGTTCCGGTGAAGAAAACTCACCGCCTAATCCCTGCAGACACCCTTGCAAAAATACGATCAATCCTCTGCCGCCTGCATCTACTACACCAGCAGCCTTAAGTGCCGGTAAAAGCTCCGGCGTACGTGCTAATTCAACATTTCCAGCTTTAATTGCCTCTTCTAGGATATCGGCAATGGACAGATCTGCTCTTACCGCATGGTATGCGCCCTTTGCGATACCTTTTGCAACTGTTAAAATCGTACCTTCTACAGGCTTGGCAACTGAACGATAAGCATACAATACACCATATTGAAAGGCCTTGCCTAATCCGGCAGAATGCACTTCATGTTTTCCAGCAAGACCGCGTCCTATACCGCGAAAAATCTGCGATAAAATAACACCCGAATTACCACGTGCTCCCATAATAGCACTGTCTGCTGCTCGTCTTGCCACAGAACCAATTCCTTCATCTTGTGGTGCCTCTGCCACCGCCCTTGCTACCGCACCTAACGTACGAAGCATATTTGTTCCTGTATCACCATCTGGCACAGGAAATACATTCAATTGATTAATCTTCTCATGTTCAAGATTAAATTCACTATATGCACCGGCAATCATGCGTTTAAAATCATTGCCAGTAATTACTTCTTTATTTTTCGTCATACCTTCACCACCATTTTCTCTCATTTCTCTATCTTTTCCTGAAATATCAGCGCCAATGCGCCCGGCCCAGTATGTGATGCAACAACTGATCCCGCACTTGTCAGAGAAACTCTTGAATCTGGATAAAGTTCCATAATACGTTCTTTCGTTTGCGGTCCTTCTTCAGCTTCGACTTCCACAACACCAATATAATCCAATTCTTTATATTGTGCAAGCTCCTCTATCAGACGATTGATCGCTTTTTTTCGCGTTCTGACTTTGTCTAAAACGGCAATTTTTCCTTCTGACAAATATAATACAGGTTTAATCTGCAATATTGTGCCAAACAAAGCAGCTGCACCGCCGATTCGTCCACCTCGATGTAAATATTCCAAAGAGTCTGGTAATAACAACGTATGGGTTGCTTTTACTTGCTTTTGCAGCACTGCTAAAATTTCTTCGGCCTTTTTTCCTTCTTCTCTCAATGCTAAAGCAGTCTCAGCCAATCGCAGCATACCAATCGCAGCCGTCTGTGAATCCACAACATGAATCTTACTCGCATCTACCATCTGCGCTGCAGCCCGGGCCGTTTGCACAGTCCCACTGAGTGCACCGGAAACAGCAATTACAATGCATTCATCACCTTGTTCTGCAATGGATTGAAACAATGTAACAAAATCGCCAATTGGTGGCTGAGATGTCCGCTGCATAACACCTGACTTTTTTGTCTCAGCAAACAACGCCCGCGGAGATAAATCATCCTCATCCCATTCTCGATCTGCTATACTGACCTTCAATTCAACCCTGTGCAAATATTTATGTTTTTGTAAAAGCTCATCTTCTATATGAGCCGTACTATCTAAAACGATATGAATTCTATTCACGCTTTTCCTCCAAAAAAGAATTTCTACTCTATATATTGTACTAAATTTCTACACTGAAATACAGCCCAAACAATTTTTGCTAGAATATATTCTCACTTATTTATGAAAAAATCAAAGGATTATTTACCTAAATTAGCGAAATAACAAATATTTGGACAAAATTTTCATTTCAAGGAATGTAGGATTGAAACTTAAAACCCTTTCCATTTTACTATATTTTAGCTTTCAATGATTCATTCCTATTGATAAGGGAGAGTTTTCATGCAGAAAAACTTACTATTTTCTTTAGACATCGGTACGAGAAGCGTGATCGGTATCGTTGCCGAACAAGTCGAACATAAAATTAAAATTATCGCTACAGAGCGAAAAGAACATAATACACGTGCCATGTTGGACGGGCAAATCCATGATGTACCCGAAGTTGCTGCGATCTTAGAAGATGTAAAAAAACAACTCGAAGAAAAAGTCGGTCCATTGAAATCTGCTTCTGTCGCTGCTGCCGGGCGTGCCCTTTACACCATCAATGCAAGTGCAGAACTTGAAGTATCGGAAATCCTCACCATTGATGATGAACATGCGCTTGATTATGCTGCGATCCAATCAGCGCAGCACAAATTGGCCACTTCCAGCACAGTGGATGATCCAACGATGTATTATTGTGTGGGGTATAGCACGGTCAGCTATAAACTGGATGGTGTTCAACTAAAAACGCTGGTCGGACAGCGCGGAAAAATCGCTAAAGCAGATGTAATCGCCACTTTCTTGCCACGCCAAGTTATTGATTCAATGAAATCAGCCTTACATGAAGCAAAACTTGAAATGGCTTCATTGACCTTGGAACCAATCGCTGGAATCAATGTACTCATACCACCAACGATGCGCCATTTAAATCTCGTTTTAGTTGATATTGGCGCCGGCACCTCCGATGTTGCAATTACAAAAAACGGCTCTGTCATCGCCTATGGCATGGTTCCATTTGCCGGTGATGAAATTACCGAAGCGCTTTCCCAACATTATTTGCTGGATTTTAACGTTGCAGAACAAATCAAACGTGAACTAAATAATCCAAATCGTAATGCAGAAGATAACCAAGTTTCCTTCCAAGATATTTTAGGAATGACCTATACTTTATCTCCGAAAGAAATCAACGATAAACTCTCTACGAATGTCGCCGAATTGGCACAGGCGATTGCAACGCAGATTTTAACTTTAAATGGCGCTGCACCACAGGCAGTACTGCTCGTTGGCGGTGGCTCCTTAACCCCAATGCTGCCGGAAGCAATTGCGCAGGCACTTGATATTCCTACGGCACGTGTTGCCGTCCGTACACCTGATACAATTCAAAATATAGAAGATATTCCGGAAATATTAAAACGCCCCGATGCAGTAACGCCACTCGGTATTTTAAAAATTGCTTCTACGCAAACCTTAAATTTTATTACGATCTACGTCAATAAAAATGAGTTGCATTTATTTAATATCAGTAACTTGACCGTTTCCGATGCCTTACTTGCAGCTGGGATTGATATGAAACAGCTCGGTGGCAAACCTGGTCTTGGTCTTACTGTGAAAATCAACAATCAAACTAAATTTTTTGCCGGTACCTTAGGAAAACCAGCAAAATTTACGCTGAACGGTGAAGCAACTACACTTACTGCACCGATTGCAAACGGCGATAAAATCTGTGTCACAAATGGAATTGACGGTTATGTGCCGACAGTAAAACTAAACGATGTCGTAGACGCGCCGCCTGCTTTTATGATTACTGTGAATGATGAAGAATTCACCATCGATTCCAAAGTACTCGTCAATCACAAAACAGTTGACGCTGCGTATCAGTTAAAAGACCGCGATGAAATCACTTATCAGCAGATAAAAAAATTAGGAGATATTCTGTTGCGCATCGGGTATCAGCCAGCCGATCGTCACTTTAAATACAAAGTAAATGGAGCAAGCATCCAGCAAACAGTTTCCCCAACCATTACAATCAATGAAGAACCAGCTTCTCTTTCGAGCATTGTAAATCCAGAAGATCGTATTATATGCATTGAACCAAAAACACCGACTGTTGAAAAAATTATCGACATCAATACAATGGATACGTATTTAACCGTTCATTTTAATAAAAACCCATCTAGAATCCCAACGACAACTTATACGCTGACAGTAGACGGCAATCCGGCTTCTTTACAAACGCTGGTCAGGGACGGCAGCGAAATTCAATATTCGGTTTCCGAAAAAGCAGTCACTATGATTAGCGACGTTCTGCTGGCAACAAATTTTCAGCCGCCGAGTGCGTTGTCTCATGTAAAAGTGGAAATCCTTTTAAATCAAGAATCTGCTGAATATACTTCACTCGTAAAAAATGGCGATTCTGTTGATGTCATTATTACCCCATTATAAAACCTAAGGGTTGATACATGACAACCTATCTTCAGCCTAGCTCCTAGGTATTAGATAAAATTTTATCGTATGAAATCTACCTCCTCTGCATATAGATAGATAATCTTATGCAGAGGAGGTACGTATTTTGGCCGATATATCCAAAACCTGCACAACAGCGGATTCCACTTCGACGACAACGGTCGTAACCGAAACAGATGCAGCCGCCTCTACAACCACAACGACAACAACCAATCAGCAAAACAGTTCCACTTGCCAAATCACTGAAACAGAAAATACCGATGCTCCTTGTGGTCCCTGTGCGCATTTTGATTTAAAAAAACTTGCAGAAGAAAGCCGTGCCGCTGCGTTCAGATCCTCTAATATCGCCGCAGCAACGAGCAATTCTGTCATCATTTTTACGATGCTCGTGTTACAAGAACTGCTCATCAAAGAATGTAAGAAAAATACCCTTGACCTCGATGCCATTTTTCTAATCTCCAATGCAATTTCTAATCTCGGTGATGGCATCACAATCACAAATCCACAAGCTTTGAATAGTTAACCTCGGGGACAGATCGGTGGCGGGTCGGCGATAAGCGCCCATCTGCGTCGTTGCAATAATGGGGCTGCTCGTCGACGTACGGAAGTACGACTCCTTCGCAGCCCCATTATTGCGCCTAGCATCTGAGCACTTCTCGCCAACCGGCAACCGATCTTCGTACTAGTTTATAAGTGGAACGTATTTTAGTAGGTGGTATTCACTTTGTGAATACCACCTACTTTGTCCTGAACCTGCCGCATTTTAATGCGGCAGTTCTTTTCGTTCCCCGGCCTTTTCCGGAAAAATACGTTCCGAAGGATGAAAAATGACCGGCTTACGTTAAGAAATTTGCTTGTCTGAACGAAGTGAGTTTGCAAATTTTAGTAAGTCGGTCATTTTTCAAGTGTTTTGGAGGTTTTAGGCCTAGACTTTTTGGTCCTTTTGTGTCAATGACAAAAGGACGCCCCTATTTAGATGCGGCAACCTTTGCAAATGCTACCGCACTTGCAGCAATGGTTTTCTCAATATCCTCATCCGTATGCGCACCGGACATAAACGCAGTTTCAAACTGCGATGGTGCAAGGTAAATACCTTGTTCCAACATCGATTTAAAATAGATTTTAAACGCTGTCAAATCTGATTTTTTTGCTGTTTCATAATCATAAACAGGCTGATCGGTAAAGAATAAACCAAACATCGAACCTGCTTGATGAAATTGGAGCGTAAGCCCGGCTTTTTTCGCTGCTGCTTCCATACCTAGCGTTAATTTTTTCGTTTTAAGCGTAAGCACGCGGCTATAATCCGGCTGTCCTTGCTCTGGAATTTCACTAATGATACTTAAAGTTGTAATCCCAGCCGTCATCGCAAGTGGATTTCCGCTTAAAGTGCCGGCTTGATAAACCGGTCCTGCCGGTGAAATTTGCTCCATGATGTCCCGTCTGCCACCATAAGCGCCTACCGGAAGTCCACCGCCAATGATTTTACCGAGACAAGTTAAATCCGGTTTTATTCCATAAGCAGCCTGTGCACCACCTAAAGAAGCTCTGAACCCGCACATCACTTCATCAAAAATCAACAATGCACCATGTGCTTCTGTAATCTTTCTAAGTTCACGCAGATACCCTTGTTTCGGCAGAACCAATCCCATGTTCCCGGCAACTGGTTCGATAATCACCGCAGCAATTTCCTCACCGGATTTTTCAAATACTGCCCGAATCGCGTCAACATCATTATATGGGACAGTGATCGTATTATTGGCAACACCTTTTGGCACGCCTGGGCTGTCGGGCACACCGAACGTAGCGGCACCAGAACCCGCTTTTACCAATAAACTATCGTGATGGCCGTGATAACAGCCTTCAAATTTGACAATTTTTTCACGTCCGGTAAAACCGCGTGCCAAACGAAGCGCACTCATCGTTGCTTCTGTTCCCGAATTCACCATGCGAATCAATTCCATCGATGGCATAATCTTTTGCACCAATTTTGCAAGTTCTGTCTCGAGCAAAGTCGGTGCACCATAACTTGTGCCAAGCTCGGCTGCGCGAGAAATCGCTTTGATCACTTCATCATGGGCATGTCCGATGATCATAGGCCCCCAAGAGCCTACATAATCAATATACGCATTCCCGTCGATATCATAAATCTTACTGCCTTTCGCTTTCGCAATAAACGGTGGATTTGCATCCACACTTTTAAACGAACGAACTGGACTATTCACACCACCGGGAATATACTTTTTTGCTTCGGCAAATGCTTCTATTGATTTTTCTAAATGCAAAGTCATATTTTAGCCTCCTAAGATCAAGCAATTATTTTTCCGTTAACCACCGCGCAGCATCTAATGCATGATACGTGATAATAATATCTGCGCCTGCACGCTTCATACTCGTCAAAGTTTCCAGCACAATCCGCTTTTCATCAATCCAGCCATTTGCGGCCGCTGCTTTTACCATTGCGTATTCACCGCTTACATTATAAACAGCAACAGGTAGATGCGTCATTTCCCGTACTTGATGCACGATATCCAAATAAGATAGCGCCGGTTTTACCATAATCATATCCGCACCTTCAGCAAGATCGAGTTCTACTTCTTTTAATGCTTCACGTGCGTTGGCCGGATCCATTTGATAAGAACGGCGATCGCCAAACTGCGGCGTAGAATGTGCGGCATCTCTAAACGGGCCATAATATGCCGACGCATATTTTACCGTATAAGACATAATTGACACATTTTGATACCCGGACTCATCTAACGCCTCACGAATCGCTGCAACACGCCCATCCATCATATCAGAAGGCGCAATGATATCCGCACCTGCCTGTGCTTGACTGACAGCCACCTTTGCCAATAAGGTAAGCGTCGCATCATTGTCAACATATTGATCCTGCAATTGCCCGCAATGACCGTGCGATGTATATTGACAAAGGCAAACATCACCGATAATCACAAGTTCTGGCAATACAGCTTTGATCGCTTTCATCGCCTTTTGTACTGGACTGTTCATATCCCAGGCACTCGACCCAATTTCATCTTTATATTCCGGTAATCCAAAGATCTCAACAGCAGGAATACCAAGTTCATAGGCTTCCTTTGCCACTTTCACCGCTTCATCCACCGATAGATGGTAACATCCCGGCAAACTAGGAATTTCTTCTCTTACTTTTTCACCAGCTACGACAAAAATTGGGTAGACAAAATCTTTTGCCGTAAGGATCGTTTCACAGACTAAACTGCGTACACCTTCAGAAATACGCATACGACGTGGTCTTAATTTTTGCTTAATCATCAAACTCCACCTCTAAATTATTGAAATAATTTTTCTATAGAATCCACCAAACCTGTAATCGTATAATCTTCAGCAACAACCGTTGGCTCAATTCCGTTATCAAAACATGTTTTGGCCGTGATCGGACCGATACAAGCTGTTTTTGTTTTTACAATACACGCTTTGCCAGTTTCACCTAAAACATCCAATAAATTTTTCACGGTTGAAGAACTGGTAAACGTTACTAAGTCAATCTCGTCTGCCTGTAATTTTTCAAGCAAGTGTTGACTATCCACCTCACCAATTACGGTCTGATAGACATGTGCAACATCGACGACAGCACCCATTTCACGCAGTTTTTCCGGCAATATTTCACGTGCTTCCGCTGCGCGTGGAATCAAGATTTTCATTCCTGCAGTAATTTCATCTTTTAATATTTCGATAATCCCTTCTGCTCTAAACTGAACCGGGATACAATCTGCTTTAATTCCATACCGCTCTAATTGATCGGCAGTAGAAACACCGATTGCCGCAATTTTAGCATTTGCAAGCGCTCTGCTGTCGAGCCCTTTTTTACGCAAACGCTTAAAGAAATGATCTACACCATTGGTACTGGTGAAGATCAGCCATTGATAACTTGTAATCTTTGCAATTGCCGCATCGATACCTTCATAACTTTCCGGTTCAACAATTTTAATCGCCGGAGCTTCTATACAATTTGCGCCAAGCGCTTCTAATTTGTTCGTAAGCACGCTTGCTTGCTCTCTTGCCCGTGTAACCAGTATATTCTTTCCGAATAATGGCTTATTATCAAACCAAGCAAGTTTTTCGCGCAAGTTTACCACATCGCCGACAATAAAGATCGCAGGCGGTTTCATACCGTGTTGTAAAACATCTGCGGCCGCCTCGCCTACCGTTGTCACTAAAACACGCTGCTCCGGTTTTGTCCCCCAGCGAATCACGGCCGCCGGCGTGTCAGCAGAGCGTCCATTTTCAATTAACTTTTGCGTAATGTGAGGTAAGTTTTCTACCCCCATTAAAAATACCAGCGTATCTACGCCAGTCGAAAGTTTATCCCACCGCATGTTGGATTTTCCTTTTGTCGGGTCTTCATGTCCCGTAACAACGGCAAAAGATGTAGCCACAGCACGATGCGTGACCGGAATGCCCGCATAGGCCGGTACAGAAATCGCTGAAGTAATCCCCGGAACAACCTCAAATGGCAGATGATTTTCTAATAATAAAAGCGCTTCCTCTCCGCCGCGGCCAAAAACGAATGGATCGCCGCCTTTTAGACGCACTACGGTCTTACCTTCTTTTGCTTTATCCACTAATAATTGATTGATGTCTTCCTGCCGCATCGTATGCTGACTCGAAGCCTTGCCCACGTAAATCAGTTCTACATCCTTGCGCGCATAACGCAGCAATCTGTCATCTGCCAAACGATCATAAACGATTGTATCCGCCTCTTGTATGTACTCCCAGGCTTTTACACTAATGAGTTTATAATCTCCCGGGCCTGCTCCTACCAAATATACTTTACCTGCCATGTTCATTCCTCCTGCAAAAAAGTCAGGTGAAAACGCTCGCTCCACCTGACCTATATATTATTCTTACACCATACAGCCTAAATCAACCATAATCTTACGTCCACCGGCATCGAGCATACGATTGGCAAGCTGCTTTCCAAGTAGAGCCGCCGCCTCTTTATCGCCGGTAATACAGTCTTTGATCACAGTCTGTCCGTCTATCGTTGCGATAATTGCTTCTACGGTAAGCTTCGTTTCATCGAGTCGTCCAAATACGCCGACAGGTACCTGACAACCGCCCTCAACCGTTTTTAAAAAAGCGCGTTCCGCCGTCACCGCATAACGTGTTGCTCTATCGTTTAAAAATTCTAATTGCTCTAAAACTTCTGCATCATGCTGCCGTGCTTCAATTGCAAGTGCACCTTGTCCTACAGCCGGCAAACAAATTTCTTTCGCCAAAATTTCCGTAATATGCGCTTGCCAGCCAAGGCGTTTTAAGCCAGCCGCAGCCAAAACAATGGCATCCAAATCGCCTGTATCCAATTTTTTCAATCTTGTATCAACATTACCGCGCAATTCACAAATTTGAAGATCAGGTCGAGCACTTAAGAGCTGTGCTTTCCTTCTAAGACTAGAAGTTCCTACTTTTGCTCCTTGCGGCAAATTTTCCAGTGTTTTATATACCGGGCTAATCAGCGCATCCCCCGGATCTACACGCTTTGTAATCGCCGCCAAAGTCAAACCTTCCGGCAATTCTGTCGGCATATCCTTCAGACTATGCACGGCTAAATCAATCGTACCCTCCAGCATTTCTGCTTCCAGTTCTTTTGTAAATAAGCCTTTTCCGCCGATTTTAGCCAATGGTACATCAAGAATTTTATCGCCGGTCGTCGTAATATGCTTTAATATCACATCCAAATCAGGATACTGCTTGCGTAAACAATCCGCAATATGATTTGCCTGCCAAAGCGCTAGCTTACTGCCGCGCGTACCGATAACTAGTTTTTTTCTCAATTTTTCTTTTCTCTCCTATTGTATCAAGTTTAAAAAGATCCCGCATAGCTTTGATATAATATTCTTCATTTCCCGTACCGGCTGCACTATTGATTTTCACCATCGGTTCTCTAAGAAGTTTACGCACAATCATTCTTGACATATTTTCCATGATCTTGCGTTCTTCTGGCGTAATATCAGATAATTTCGCCATTGCCCGCTTAACTTCCCGCTGCCGTATACGCTCTGCTTTATCTGTCAATAAGGCCATAACTGGCCGAAAAGATAAGTAGCGGAACTTATTCACCAGTTCTTCCACTTCTTCTGCTACAATTTTCCCTGCAAGCGCAGCTTCTTGCTCCCGCACTTTTATATTAGAGTCTACCACAGCCTCTAAATCATCTATATTATATAAACGAACACCCTTGATATTCGCTACTTCTGGTTCAACATCGCGCGGCACAGCAATATCAATGAAAATAATCGGTTTCCCCTTACGTTTTGTCATCAATTGCTGCGTTTCCCACGCCTTCACGATATAATGCGGTGCACCAGTAGAAGTTATTACAATATCTACATTCACCGCACAGTTCATTGCATGCTCCGTCTGGACTGCCTGCCCATTAAATTTCTTCGCCAAATCTACCGCACGTTCATAGCGGCGGTTTGATACAAAGACAGTTTGCACGCCTTGATCAGCCAAATGCCTTGCCGTAAGCTCGCCCATTTGTCCGGCACCGAGCAATAACACATTGGAATTTGATAAATCACCAAATAAATTTTTAGCCAATTCTACCGCTGCATAACTGACCGAAACTGCACTATAAGCAATTCTCGTCTCCGTACGCACTCGTTTTCCTACTGCAATCGCTCGATGAAATAATGTATTTAACACGGTACTGGTCGTACCGGCCTCTTTTGCAATCCAATATCCTTTTTTTACTTGACTGAGAATTTGTCCCTCGCCAATGATCAAAGAATCTAAACTTGCTGCAACTTTAAATAAATGCGTAATACATGCCTCGTCATAGTAATGAAACATATAATCTTCCGCATCCTCATCACTACTTGCCAAATCATATAAAAATTGCTTCAATGCCGGTAAAGCTTCTTCCGCATCATCCACAACTACATAGACTTCACTACGATTACAAGTTGATATAATCACGGCTTCATGAATTTGCTCATATTCATCTATATGCCTAAGTCCCGCTTTGACCTTATCATCCGATAAGGAAAAACATTCACGCACGCCAACCGGTGCTGTTTTATGATTCAGACCCAATACTACCAATTGCATCTTTAATTCTAGCCTCCGCCTCGTTTAATTTTCCTTGTCTTAGCAAATCAAGTATATTCTGATTCATCGCCTTTTCCCAAAACTCACCACGTTCTTGGCTCGTTCTAAGATTTTCTTTTAACTCTGAACGAATCCTTGCTACCAGATCTAGATACATTTCATATTCCATACCATAGGTGTCTGCAAGCTCTGCTCGAAGCTGCCTTGCCAATGCAGGGCTTTTCCCACCTGTAGACACAGTAAATAATAAATCACCGCGACTGACTTGTGCTGGCACAATAAAATCGCTGTAACTTTCATCATCTACAATATTCACAAGCGCCCCCGCTTTTTTTGCTTCTAAAGCAGCTTTTTGATTTACCTCGCTATGATCAGTCGCACAAATAACAAGAAAATAAACATTTAAATCGCCTCGGCTATAAACCTTTGCACTATGCATGATAGCAGCCTGCTCAACGAACTGCGTTAACTCATCTACCAGCATCGGACTTATTACCGTTACGTTCGCCTTGGCTTTTAATAAAGCCTTCACTTTCCGATACGCAACCTTGCCTCCGCCAATCACAGCACATGGCTTACCCTCAATATTTAGATTCACCGGATAAACAGCCACTGTACTTCTCACCTCGCCAAAATAAGCCTAAATACACCTTATAATATAATATCGCTTTTTTAAATGAATTTCCATCCTATTTTCAAAAAAATGAATTAAATTTATAAATGAATGATATTCATATTTATATTATAATCGAATGATTGGGTATTACACAATCATTTAATTATAATATAAATATATTCAATAAGGTAGCCGTCCTTTTGTCATTGCCACAAAAGGACCAAAAAGTCTAGGCCTAAATCCTCCAAAACACTAAAAAAAATAGCGGCTTGCTAAAATCCTGAACTCGCTTCGCTCAGACAAACGGATTTCTTCACGCAAGCCACTATTTTTTCATCCTTCGGAACATATTTTTCCGGAAAAGGCCGGGGAACGAAAAAACCTGCCGCATTAAAATGCGACAGGCAGGCTGTAGACAAAGTAGTAGATGAAATTTATTCTTGCATCATTTTGACAGCGTCTGCTATAATGCAAGCAGGTGCTACGAAAACGGTAGGCGGTTTACCTTCCCCAATGAAATGGGGTGAGCATATGGGAACTATGGAGCTTTATGTATTGCTAATACTTGCTACAGGTTACATTATCGCAATAAAAAAGAATTAACCGCCCCTCCTAGCCAGAGTTTAGCGATTAATCTTTAATGATTTCCCTATATCTTTTGTTAGGTGAACCGTTTACCAGTAGCACCTTTCATATAATTATCATAATATCAAAAGATTATACTGTCAAGGTTTAAAATAAGGGTGATGTTTCACTAAAAAATTAGTGAATCATCACCTTTTTTAGGATGAAGCGCACTTTTTCTGAAATCCATCCCACTTATAAACTAGCACGAAGATAAGTTACCGACCCGCGGCCTATCTGTCCATAGTTTGTCTATTCTAATGTCATAATTTTATTTTTAAGCGCATAGAGTAAAGCCTGTGTTCTGTCGTTTACATTAATCTTGCGGAAAATGTTGGTCAAGTGATTCTTCACCGTTTTTTCGCTGACAAATAAAGCCTGCGCGATTTCTTGGTTGCTAAACCCTTTGGCAATGCAGCGCAATACATCCATTTCTCTGGCAGTTAACCGTTCACTGCGACGTTCCCGCCAAATTTCTTCGGCACGATCACCTACGTTTTCACACTGGGCAGCACCAAATAATTTTTCTGCAATTTCCGGATACACAAAAGCACTTCCACCGTGCACCATATGAATTGCCTTAATGAGCATTTCAGGTTCTACATCTTTCAGCAAATACCCCATTGCACCGTTTTTTAATACTTCTATTACATAATTATCATCATCATGAATTGTTAACATAATAATTTTAGTATCAATCTGTGCTGTTTGCAGTCTTTGGGTTACTTCAATCCCATTTAAAATCGGCATATTCAAATCCAAAAGTAAAATATCCGGCTGCAACATCATTGTTTTTGCTAATGTTTCGTGACCATCGACTGCTTCGGCGACAACTTCTAAATCATCTTCAAGATCTAATACCATCCGAATCCCTTGTCTTAACAACAAATGATCATCGGCGATTAAAATTTTAATTGACACACGAACTCACTTCTTTCTATTTTACAATATTCGCTGTAAGAAATATCAACACTTCTGACTCACTTTTACTTTGATTGGTAGACTTAAAAAAATGACCCAAGATCGGCAAGTCTCCTAAAAAGGGGATTTTGGCAAAACTTTTGTTCTCTTCACTGCCAATCAATCCACCAATCACCATCGTTTCTCCATCCTTCAATCGAACTACAGTATCTGCCGAACGCTTATTAAACTTATAAGCTTTAATATCAGCAACATAATAGGGTGAACTCACCTCAGTATGTACAGTTGCTGTGATATAACCATCCTGATTGACACGCGGCGTATATTTTAAAATAATACCGGCTTCACGATACACAATTGATGTCGTTGTGGTCGAGTTTGTGACCGCTACAGTCGGCACGGGCACCTCTCCACCAATATTGATGACTGCTTCTTTTCCATTCACCGTTAAAATATTTGGACGCGCTAATATACTTGCTTTCCCATCACTGACAAGTGCACTTAATCGCCCTGCATAATACATTTCAAAAGGATGCCCACTCACATCATGCCCAAAACGAATTACACCGGGAACGCCCTCCGTGCCATCCTTCCATTTCCTTGTGATTTTTTCTGTCGGCACTGTTTGTCTGACAGTTTCATAACGATTGGTCACCGCATTCCAGACACTACTCGTTTGCGTTTCAGTCGTAGTTTCATATTCCGGTGTCTGGGGAAATTTCGACCATTCCCATTCAATCCCCAAGTTTTTCGCAGCGTCTTTGTTCAAGGCAATTACCTTAGCTTCTAAAGAAACTTGCTGATAAGGAATGTCGATATTGGAGAGCAATAACCGAATTTTCTCTGCTTCTGGCTCAGTCCCATAGAATAAAAGCGAATTCGTCGCCAGATCAACAGACAATTGTGCGGGATAAACCGGTTGCAGATCTGTTTCCCCGGACTTTTCTTTTGCGATTGGTTTCGCATCCATCTTTCCTAAAGCAAGCGCTGCTGATTGTGCAGCCATATTTGGATCAGCATACTTTAAAGAAAAAACATGCAACGTACCGAAGGTTTGGCTCATCATTTCTTTTTCGCCAACAATAACTACATCCCCCTGCAACTGATACTTTAGTCCTTTTGTTTGGGCAATCAAGTCTAAGGCTGTATCAAAATCAATGGATTGCAGTTGTATCGTAATTTTCCCTTTTATTGAATCATCTACGATAATATTGTGATCACTTAGCTTTGCCAGTGATGTTAGTACATCGCGTACTTCAGCGTTTACTACATTTAATGATACCAGTTCAGCACCTTCTGCGACACTGTACGATTGTCCTAAAACGTCAGTCCATGCCATAATTCCTGTAAATATAATCCACCGAAATACTTTTGACAAATACAAATCCATCACCGTCCAACCGTTAATACAACCTCTCCGTTTGGTCCATTTAAGATTACACGAAATTCATCAATTGCACGCACGCTATAAACGCCCACTACGCTTCCCTGCAGACATTGTTTACTCTCACCATCATATTCTATAATCGCAATAAAACGATTTTCACTGCTGATGACACCTGTTAAAACAGGAGTTTTGTCAGACATCGTCACAGGATTTTTTCTTGTATAACTACTGTTACTGGATTCCGGTTCCTTTTTTACCTTCGTCTTTTCTATCTTTTGCTGCGCTTTCTTTGGCGCAGCAAAAGGATCTCTCATCTTAGTATCATCAGCACGGGGAACTGGATGAAACGCCGTCGAACTTTGTGTTTTCTCCCCTATTTGTTTCGTCTCCGATTCTACGATCACGGTCTCCGCAGGAGATTCTTTTGTCAAAAAAATTACAAATAAGCCAATAAAAATACTTCCCCCAAAAAGCAAAAGCATTCTTTTATTCTTCAAAATAAGCTTATCATCTCGAAGTCTTTTCAGCAAATTCTCCATACTTTCTCTAAACCTTCCACAAAGTTATATAAAATAACAAATTCTATAAAAAAAATAAAAATCCTGTCACTTCATGACAGGATTCCAAATTGTTTACAAAATAAACTATGCATAGAGATGACACATCAAAAATGCGGTATTTCTATGACTGCAAACAAATACTATATTTATATCGATAACTTAGAAGATAACGAAATTCGTTCCACTTATAAACTAGTACGAAGATAGGTTGCCGGTTGGCGAGAAGTACTCAGATGCTAGGCGCAACATGGGGATACGAAGGAGTCGTACTCATGTACGTCGACGAGTAGCACCTTGTTGCAACGACGCAGATGAGTGCTTATCGCCGACCCGCTGCCTATCTGTCCTTATTTTGTTGTCTACAAGCTAAGCTTAATCTCTCGTAACCGAGGACCCATGATACGCTTATAAGCCTCTACTCCAGGCTGATCAAATGCATCTACATTGGCAAGTTCCCCTTCATAAGAAACAGACAAAGCAAGCATATAAAGCAGTTCACCTAAATGATACGGCGTTAATTCTGGTAAAGCATAAGCCGCATTAAAACGATTTTCCGAAGCAAGCGCACTTGCATTTGACTGTCTGGCAACTTCTAAAGCTTGACTCATTGGAATGCCAGAAATATCCGATAATTTTTTTACCGTTGGAAAGGCATCGGCAATCACAGGATCAACTGCCCATTTATCAATTTTGATAAATTGGACAATTTTGTCCAGTGCACCTTCCTGATGCTGCTGTGTCTGTGCATGCATGTCCGTTGTTCCAACAGCAACAAGCGGTGTTCTGCCATTGTTTACAACATTGCCTTCTTTATCAAATTTTTTGCCTAATGATTCGGCTAATAATTGGATATACCATTCCGAAGTGGATTTCAGATAATCTGCATATGGCATCAGAACTTCAATTGTTCTGCCATATTTCTTCGCTGCAATAAATTTTAAGCCTGCATTGAGCATCGCTGGATTCTGCCAAATATCATCCGTCTGACAAACTTGATCCATCGCTCTAGCACCGGCTAAGAAATCTTCAATATCAAATCCGATACAAGCCGCTGTCACCAAGCCCACTTCACAGAATATTGAAAAACGTCCGCCAACGCCATCTGGAACGCTAAACGTTGGCCAGCCTTCGTCTGTAGCAAGTTTTTTAAGTAATGTCATATTCGATTCATTTGGATCCGTTACTGCAACAACTTCAATTTCAATATTCGGATACTTTTTCAAAGCCTCATAAGCAACCATGAAATTTGACATCGTATCTAACGTACCACCCGATTTAGAAATCACAATCATCATTAGACGATATGGACGTTGAATCCCATGTGCTTCATTTATCTTTGCATTCGTTGCAATATGCTCAATTAGGTCCGTTGTTCTTCTAGGGTCAATGTTGTTTCCGCTAAAATATACCTTTGGAAATCCATTGCGTTCTTCCGTAGACATACTATTCCAAAATTCACCGCAATGAACATCAAACAATACTTTATTGCCTAAATAAGATCCACCAATTCCAAAAGAAATTACTGCATCTATACGATTCTGCACCGATTTTGAAAAATCTTTTAATCGCCTAATGGAAGATGGCGAATTTAAATTGCCTTCTTTTATGTATGGCAATTCAGTGAACAATACCTTTTCCGGCGCGCCATCCTTAGACAAATGCCCGCGAATTACGCCCGTATCGCGCATCACTTTCATCGCCTCATGCGCTTTTTTTAACGCTTCACTATATTCCTTTAAATCAGCAGCCGTTACTTTGCCTTCACCGAAAAGATTTTCATAATCAAAACAAAACCCCGACTCTAAAACACATGCACTTTTACTATTAGAACTCATTTTTTAGCACCTTCCTTTTCTCAAAAGTATAACTAAAACTTATTTTATTATACTAAACCAGTTCTTGGACTTCAAGTAAATACCAGAGGAAAATACGGCAAGCAACAATACTATTTTAACAAGGGTCCTACGGTCTTCGTTAAATACTCCAGAAACTTGTCCCGCAGTTCCGGACGTTTCAGTGCATACTCTACCGTAGCTTCCAGGTATCCCTGCTTATCACCGATATCATACCGTCTGCCGGAAAAATTATATGCATAAACTTTCTGCACCGCCGCAAGCTGACAAATTGCATCCGTAAGTTGAATCTCATTCCCACGTCCCGGTTTTGTCATTTCCAAAAGATCAAAAATTTCCGGTTCCAAAATATATCGTCCAAGCACAGCCAACTGAGATGGCGCTTCCTCTGGGGAAGGTTTTTCAATCAAATCCAACGCCTGCCAAACATTCTTTTTTATCACCTTCGGATTTACAATACCATAACTGGAAACTTTAGCTTTCTGTACTTCCTGCACCCCTAGAACAGATCCGTTGAAATCTCTGTAAACATCCATCATCTGCCGAAGGCAAGGCACTTCCGCATCAACAATATCATCACCAAGCATAACCGCAAACGGTTCATTACCAACAAATTGCTTGGCACAAAGTACAGCATGTCCTAACCCTTTCGCTTCTTTTTGGCGAATAAAATGCACCGTGATATCTGAAATTTCCTCTACCAACCCTAACAATTCATATTTTCCCTGTTCTTTCAGTTGTAATTCCAACTCTACAGAACGATCAAAATGATCCTCAATTGAGCGTTTATTGCGTCCAGTAATGATCAAAATCTCTTCAATTCCAGAATCAATGGCTTCTTCAATAATATATTGAATTGCTGGTTTATCAACGATTGGCAGCATTTCTTTCGGCTGCGCTTTCGTCGCTGGTAAAAAACGTGTTCCCATTCCAGCAGCTGGTATAATTGCTTTGCGAATTTTTTTCATCTTCAAAACTCCAGACTATGCATGAATCATTGCTAATAATTCATCGGTTTTCTCTTTTAATAATATTTTATCCTGTCGTGCTTCCACATTCAAGCGAATCACCGGTTCCGTATTGGATATACGTAAATTAAACCGCCAATTTGGATACTCGATACTGAGACCATCCACTTTTGTCACAACGCCATCTTTTCCATAATGTGCTTCAATTTTTTCAAGAACTGCTTTTGGATCTTTTACCGTACGGTTAATTTCTCCGCTGATCGGATAACGTTCCATTCTTTCCTGCATCAGAGACGAGAATGGCTTACCAGAGCGACAAATCAATTCTACAACAAGCAACCAAGTAATCATACCGCTGTCACAAAAAGAAAACTCTTTAAAATAATGATGTGCTGACATCTCTCCACCATAAACGGCATCTTCTTTACGCATACGTTCCTTAATAAAAGCATGTCCAGTTTTGCACATGATCGGTCTGCCGCCCGCTTCTTCCACCAATTCTATTGTATTCCAGATCAAACGCGGATCGTAAATAATTCCTGCCCCGGGATTCGACCGTAGAAAAGCCTGCGCAATGAAGCCGACCATATAGTAGCCCTCAATAAAGTCACCTTTTTCATCAAACATAAAACAACGATCAAAATCGCCATCCCAGGCAATGCCGACATCAGCTTTATGCTCCCGTATAACACTTGCTGTTGCTTCACGATTTTCCTGTAAAATCGGGTTCGGTACACCATTCGGGAAATTGCCGTCCGGCTCATGATTTACCTTGATAAATTCAAATGGCAAATGTTTCTCCAAAACATCGATAGCCGCTCCCGCAGCACCATTCCCAGCATTTACAACGATTTTTAATGGTTTTAATGCGCTTTTATCAACATAAGTAAGTAAATGTTTTACATACTCTTCTAAAACGTCTATACAGATTACTTTGCCAGCCTTAATACCGACTACAGGCTCAAAGGTACCCGTAACTGCACGTTCTTCAATTTCTCTCAGCCCCGTATCCCCGCTGATCGGACGCGACTCTTCCCGTACAAACTTCATCCCATTATAGTCTTTCGGATTATGACTCGCTGTAATCATAATACCACCATCTAAATTTAAATGTGCCGTAGCAAAGTAGATCTGCTCCGTTCCACATACCCCAATATCAACCACATCACAACCCATATCGGTTAGGCCCAATTCAAGCGCATTTTGTATAGATTGTCCGGATAAACGAATATCATGCCCAACTGCTACTTTTTTTGCGTTAAAAAGTTCAACATATGCACGCCCAATACGATAAGCTAATTCTTCATTGATTTCATCCGGATATTTCCCCCGAATATCATAGGCTTTAAATGCAGTACGTTTTAACTCCATTTACTCATCTCCTCATCTCATCATGCTTTTATGACTCCAAATCATCTAAAATAAGACTACTTTATCATCTTATGAGCCATGACTAAAAATATTACTAAAATAGATGTATAACAAATTCTAATTTTAGTAAATATTCGTTATATCCGTCATAAAATCCTGTACAAAATGAAGGATTTACCGAAACTTCTAACTGTTCTCATTTAACAACTGTACATAATCCGTAATTCCCCTTGCAACCGCTCTGGCAAAATCGTCCTGACGATAGAGCAATAGCCGCTCGTCTTCTTTATTGGTGATAAAAGCCAGTTCCACTAAAACAGCAATACATTCTGTATATCTCAAGACATACAATGCCTGATTTTCTTTAACGCCTCGATCATAAGTTCCCAGACTAGAGACAATTTGTGCTTGTATACACTCAGCCAAAGTCCGCCCATTACGACTATAAAAATAAGTCTCCGTACCATAAGCTTCGCTTGTGCTGTAACCATTGCAATGCAAAGACACAAACAAATCCGCCCCAAAAGCATTACTGTAATTCGTAATGTCTTGAAGTTCATTTTCCTGCACTGCCAAGACCTCATATCCCACTGCCTGCAAGTAATAGCAGGTGAGTGCCATAACTGTTTTTGTAATATCTGCCTCACAGACAAACGCCCCCACAGCCCCACAATCTAACCCTGGATAATGTCCTCCATTGATCACGACCTTCAAACTGGTTCGCTCCTCTTTATTAAAATAAAAGCTCTGAGTATAGAGTATGAAATGCCATTAAGGAAAAGACCTTTCTTTTGTCATTGACACAAAAGAAACAAAAAGTCTAGGCCACAAACCTCCAAAATACTTGAAAAATGACCAGCTTACTAAAATCCTTAACTCGCTTCGCTCAGACAAACGGATTTCTTTACGTAAGCTGGTCATTTTTCATCCTTCGGAACGTATTTTTCCGGAAAAGGCCAGGGGAACGAAAGAACTGCCGCATTAAAATGCGACAGGCAAAAATAAACAAAACAGCTCGTATTCACATATGTAAATACGAGCTGCTAAAATCCATTCCACTTATAAACTAGTACGAAGATAGGTTGCCGGTTGGTGAGAAGTACTCAGATGCTAGGCACATGAAGGGGATGTGAAGGAGTCGTACTGTCGTACGTCGACGAACAGCACCTTCATGCAACGACGCAGATGGGTGCTTATCGCCGACCCGCGGCCTATCTGTCCACGATTTCTCTATCTGCGCGCCGCCTTCACAGCTTCAACGAATTTTACAGCGGAATCTGTAACCAGCTGATAATCGCCGGTTTTTGCTCCGGCAGTGAGGCTTCCACCGGCACCAACTGCTACGCAACCGGCATTTAACCATTCATGCAAATTTTCCACTGTGACACCACCGGTTGGCATCATCTGAGCCTGTGGTACCGGGCCTTTGATTGCTTTGATCAACTTCGTACCAACGATTTCTCCCGGGAAGATTTTAATGATATCCGCGCCGGATTCCATCGCGGTCAAGACTCCCTCAATCGTAGTCGTTCCCGGCATACAAGGCACACGATAGCGATTGCAAAGTTTGATCGTTGCCAAATTGATAGACGGAGAAACTACAAACGCAGCACCATTTAGAATCGCAATGCGGGCAGTTTCTGGATCAAGTACCGTCCCGGCACCGATGATTACATTTTCATTATCCTTATATCGATCCACAAGTGTTTTAATCGCGTCATGTGCACCCGGTGTTGTAAATGCAACCTCTATGGCCGTCACGCCACCGGCAATACAAGCCTCAGAAATTTTTACACCTTCATCAGCATCCTCGCCGCGAATCACTGCAACCACACCTAGTTCTTTAATTTTTGCAATTACTTTTTCCTTATCCATCATAACCTCCTAAATCCATGTCCTCTGTATTTACACCAATGCTTTTCCCTGTGCAATATGCTCTGGTGATTTCTTATTAAAATGATTACACCAATATGCGGTAATAATCGGTACCACAATAGAAGTGACAATAACAGCTGTCGCCACAAGCGCAGTAGCCGCCTGTGCGATTGGTTTAAATTCTGGTACCATCTCTGCAATAATAATAGGATTGGTAACCGCAGCCCCCGCTGTAGATGAAGCTGCAAGCCCGGCTCCGCCATGACCGCCGCCGATATAAATGTCCGCTAAAATAAGTGGAATGCCCGTAATCACGATAACACCCAAACCAAGTAAAAGTCCTAGCAAACCAGTCTGACCGATAACAGCTAAATTAATCGTATTCCCCAATGCAAAACCGAAAAAAGGAATCATTGTCATGGACGCACTGCCAAAGAACGTTCTAAGCTCTGTATCCAAATTACCTAAGATAAAGCCAATAATAAATGGAAGTACTGCGCCAACAAACAACCGAGGTTCAAAAGAAGCCGCACCAGTCGTACCTAAAATCATCATCGTTACCAATGGACCGGATTCAATTGACGTCAATACAAACGCTCCTGCTTCTTCTTTCGTACCATATTGCTGCATAATCGAAGCATAAAGACCACCATTGGTCATATCCATAGAAGTTACGATTGCCAGCGTTGAAAGCCCGGCAAAAAAACCTTTTTCAATCATGCCCACCGGCATAAAGCTTACACAAATCATCCCAACAATCCAGGCAACCAAAATCTTCGTTACTACAATCGTACCCGATTTTCTAAGCACAGTCCCAGTCGCTTTGATATCAATTCCAGCACCCATGCAAAAAAACCATACAGAAAGAATTGGTACCGTTCCAGTAATCAATCCATTTGTAAAAGAACCAAAATACTTACCTGCACCCGGAGCAAACGTATGACAAAGTGCTCCTAGAAATAATGGAACTAACATCAAACCACCAGGAATACGCTCAATACTTTGTTTAATTTTCATCTTACTCTCTCCTTGCATTATTATAAATATTTAGATAATTCCCACAAGTTATAAAGAACCAAAATGTATATACTTGATCCAAAGACATAACCCGTTTTTTACTCCCGTCCGTCTTCGACAGGAGTAAAAAACGACTAAGTCTCTAAACTAACGCGCTAACCAGCCACCATCGACTGCAATGGTATACCCCTGCACGTAATTTGCAGCCTCCGATGCCAAAAATATAATCGGACCGCCTAAATCACTTGGCGTTCCCCAACGCCCTGCCGGGATACGACCTAAAATTTCAGCATTACGAACTTCATCAGCTCTAAGCGCTGCCGTATTATCCGTTGCCATATAGCCCGGTGCAATTGCATTAACATTAATATTGTGTTTTGCCCATTCATTTGCCAGGATCTTCGTTAATCCCATGACACCACTTTTACTCGATGTATAGGATGGAACACGAATCCCACCTTGAAAAGAAAGCATTGAAGCGATATTGATAATTTTTCCGCCCTTGCCTTGTTTCACAAATTGCTTTGCAACCGCTTGCGACAAGAAAAACATGCTTTTTAGATTCAGATTCATTACATCGTCCCAGTCTTTTTCTGTAAAATCAAGCGCATCATTTCGGCGAATAATGCCAGAATTGTTTACTAAGATGTCGACATGCCCAAATGCAGCTACTGATTTTTCAATAATATCTGCAATCGGCTCTAATGATCCTAAACTTGCCTTAATTCCTAGAAAACGACGACCAAGTGCTTTTACCTTTTGCTCTGTTTCCGAAAAATCACTGGTTGCAACGCTCACAATATCAGCACCGGCACTTGCAAGTGCCAAAGCCATACCTTGCCCTAATCCCTTTGTACCACCAGTAACAATTGCCACTTTACCTTCTAAATCAAATAATCCCATCATCGAACCTCCTAGATTAGCGTATGTCTTCCATTTTTACTGCATCCATATCATCAAAATCTTGATTTTCACCAGCCATAGCCCAGATAAATGTATAATTATGTGTAGCTACACCAGAATGAATCGACCAGCTTGGAGAAATCACAGCTTCCTCATTATGCATAACAATATGACGTGTTTGCGTTGGTTCCCCCATATAATGCATCACAACGTTATCTTTCGGTAAATCAAAATACAGATAAATTTCTGCACGGCGCTCATGCGTATGACAAGGCATACTATTCCACATGTTACCTGGTTCTAAAGCAGTCATCCCCATTACCAATTGACAACTTTCTACACCACCGGGAACAATATATTGATAAATATTACGCTCATTTGAATTGGTCTGAGAACCTAAATGTCTTGGCGTAATAGATTTACGTTCAATTTTTTTTGTTGGATACGTTGCATGCGCAGGCGCACTATTAAAATAGAATTTTGCCGGTTCACTTGTATGGTCGCTACTAAATACAACTTTTTTTGCTCCCATGCCAATGTATAATCCATCCGTTTTACTAAGTTTATAGGTGGTTCCATCGACCTCAACGCTTCCACTGCCGCCAATATTAATGATGCCGAGTTCTCTGCGTTCTAAGAAAAACGCGACGCCCATACCTTCCTCCACTTTTAATTCCTGCGGTTTTATTGGACATACACCGCCAGCGATCATACGATCCACATGACTATACACCATTTGAATCTTATCGACTTGAAATAAATCCTGAATTAAAAAATTTGCTCTTAGCTCCTCAGTCGTATAACGTTTTACATCATTGGGATGAACTGTGTGTCTTACTTCCATTGAAATAACCCCCTCATAAAATTTATATGTGAATAAAAAATAACAACAACTTTAATTTTGATGCGCACTTAAATATTTCTTTAATCCAGCTACGGTTGGCAATCCATCGTTATCCCCAGGAGACATAATTGCCAGTGCACCAATCGCAGAACCGCGTCTTACCGCATCTTTAAGACTTAATCCTTCGAGTAAACCGCTTACTACCCCAACCGCAAATCCATCGCCAGCACCAACGGTGTCCACGATGTGATCTACTTTAAATGCAGGAACTGTAAAACTGCCTTCTTTTGTTTTTACAAAAGCTCCTTTTGCTCCAACCTTGATAATCGCCGTTTTTACGCCAGCATTGAGATAAAAATCAGCAATCGTATTTACGTCATCACTACCGGTTAAAATCTTCCCTTCACCTACGCCCGGTAAAACCATATCACACTTGAATGCAAGATCATTGATCACATCGATCATTTCCTGCTTATCCTTCCATAATGCCGGACGAAGATTGGTATCAAAAGAAATTCTAACCTGATGTTGCTTTGCCGCTGCAATTAATTCATACATCGTTTTACGGCAAGATGCAGATAAAGCAGGCGGAATTCCTGTGAGATGCAAATGACGAATCGTTGACCAGTCAATGCTTGCAATATCATTTACATCCATATTCGCTGAAGCAGTATTCTTTCTAAAATTGACAACCTCAGGATCACCGACTTCAACCTTTGCTTTTAACTGCATTCCCGTCATATGGTCATCGTCAAAAGAAATATAACGATTGTCTATTTTATTTTCAGCTAAAAACTTTTTGATATGTTTACCAAAAGGATCATTGCCTAATTTACTGACATAACCTACTTTATGCTCTAAACGAGCCATGCCCACTGCGAAATTAATCTCTGCGCCAGCCACATATCTCGTAAAATGTGCAACATCTTCAAGCGGTTTCACCTCATCTGCAACTAATAATCCCATTGGCTCACCAATCGTAAGCACTTCTATCATTTTCACTACCCCTCTCCATCGATCAAAGCTAATTGTTATTATTTTCATTCTTTAATGAAATTTCTGAATTATATAAATAGATTTTATGAAACAGTTTCGTTTACCGGTTTACATTCGTCAACCTTATCAGGTTGAATTGCGAATCACCAACTGACAATCCAGTTCGATTAATCTCGGTGCCGCATTTTTATTGCGATGCAAACGAAACATTAAACGTTTCACACATTCTTTTCCTACTTTATAGGACGGCTGAGAAATAACCGTAATTCCTCTATCCACCAATTCAGTCCAATCCCAATTATCAAAACCAAAAATCCCTATATCCTCTGGGAATTTTAACTGCATTCTCTGTAACGCTTTTACCACATGCAGCATGGTAACGCCATTGGCTGTATAAATCGCCTTCTTTTCTGCACTGTTGGCTTCTATAAACTGTTTCACTAAATTCTCTACATACTCTTCTTGCTTTACTTCTAGTATATAGGATTGCGGCTCAATATCCAAAACATCAAGACAAGCCTTTTCATAGGCATTATACCGCCAATTTCTTGTGCCATTCTTTTTCAACGGTTCACTGAAGAATCCTACTCTTGTATACCCGCATTTCTTTAGGTACTCAATCGCTTCAATTGTGATATCCATATCAGCGGTTCTTACGATATCAAACGATTTTGATTCAATCGGTCGATCCGCCAAAATAATAGGAATCCCTGACTTTGCCATGGATTCTAAAAATGCATTATTTTCACCGGTCGTATTAATAATTAACCCTTCAACACGCTGGTCAATCATAGACAAGATATATTCACGTTCTTTACGCGGATCATCATCGGTACTGGTAATCATCACACCATAGCCGTATCGGTCACAACAATCACTAATGCCCTTTAATAAAATAGAAGAAAACGGACTGCTGATATCTGAAACAACAACACCAATAATTCTGCTTTTTTTAGATTTCAAACTACGCGCCAAATTATTTGGCCGATAGTTTAATTCTTCAATTACTTGGGCAATCTTGTTTCTCGATTCTGCTGACATAAACTCAAATTTACCATTTAAATATCTGGAAATCGTCGTCTTTGATACCCCAGCTCTTTCCGCAACGTCTACAATTGTAATATTTTTATGATTTCTCTCCATAGCATCAAACTCCTACTACAAACCAGCTAGAACTCGTTTTACTAAACCGTTTTACATTGAATAAATAATTATTATCTTTCTATAGTTCAATTTTATCTCATATAAAATTACTTGTCTAGACTTTTTATCACATTTTATTATACAAAATTTTAGAAATACCTGATGGTAGTTATAAATAATACGAATAGTATATAGATAGCTTCCCTTCATAATTCGATTCTTTCCTTTATGTTCAGCCAAATTTTTTTATGTTATAATAAAGTATAATATAAGTGCGGATTCAACTTCACCCTCTACCCGCCTGAGTCCACATGCATAACTTTAAGGAGGTTCACACTTACTTATGGAAGCCATCTTAAAACAAATTCTCACTGAAGTCTCGTCTCTTTCTTCAAAGTTTGACCACCTCGAATCGGATGTAAAAGATATTAAATCCGATGTTGGTACACTCAAATCCGACGTCGGTACTCTGAAATCTGATGTAGGTACACTCAAATCCAATGTTAGTACATTAACTTCTCGTGTAGACGATTTAGGCGACAGACTGCTCAATGTTGAACAGTCACAATTACGCATGGAAAATACCATGACAACCAATTTTGCCGCACTTTACGATGCGCGTGAAATGCATCAGGAATTCAATGAACGTATTGAATCTAAGGTTGATGTCATAAGCAGCAAAATGGATACCCTTGCACTACAGGTCAACTATCATGAGCATCGGTTCAATCGCTTGAAAAGTATCTAAAATCCCAAACAAAAAACTTCCTTGGAATATGAAAAATTCACATTTCAAGGAAGTTTTTTATTTTTTATTCTTTTCAAAAAAATATTGATAAGTTCTTGCCAATCCTTCTTTTAATGAAGTCTTTGGCTGCCAATCCAGTGCCGCTACAGCCTGATCATTTGACAATACCGAACGATAAATATCACCTGATCGAGCTGGACAATAAGCTGGCGCAATCGCCCGCCCGGAAATTTCTCCAAACAATGTAACAACGGTATTGACCGAAACTTCGGTCTTTGTACTGATATTATATACGCTATTGCAATTTGAACTACCCAGTGATTGACAAATTGCCGCTGCCACGTCACCCACATAAATAAAGTCTCGTGTTTGATTGCCATCGCCGTAAATCGAAATAGATTCACCATTGGCGATCCTCTTCGCAAAGATACTGATGACACCACCTTCACCGCCGTCCCCCTGCCGTTCTCCATAGACATTGGCAAAACGTAATGCTACATACTCCAAATCATGCAACGTATGATACAACTGTAAATACTTCTCCACCGTTAATTTACTTAACCCATAAAAGGAAGTCGGTTCAGTTGCAAAACTTTCTAAAACCGGCATTTCTTCAATATCACCATAGGCAGCCGCTGTAGTTGCAAAGATGACTCTTTTCACACCAGTCTTACGACAGGCTTCCAGTAAATTGATCGTACCTAAAAGATTCACCTGCGCATCAAAATATGGATCATCTACAGATACATTCACCATCGTCTGCCCAGCCAAATGGATAACAGCATCAAACCTCCGCGCTGTAAGTACCGTCACAATGTCCTGATCACATACATCCATTTCGATAAAGTCTATACCCTCTGGTACATTTTCTCGTAAACCCGTATGTAGATTATCTAAGACTGTAATTTTACAATCTTCTTTCAATAATTTTTCTATCACATGAGAACCAATAAATCCAGCGCCCCCAGTTATTAATACTTTCATAGCAAGATCTCCTATTATGTAATATAGCTACTCTAAAAAACTATTCTTTATTTATACCATACTTTCCTAAATATAGTCTATAAAAAAATTTCTATGTTACACGCATTTCTTAATTGCGCCCTTCATCAAATCGTACAATATCATCTTCCCCAACATAACTCCCATTTTGTATCTCGATGATTTCCAATGGAATTTGTCCCGGATTTTCTAAACGATGTTTGGTCGTTGGTGGCACAAACACACTCTCATTCTCATGCACCCAGCTTTCCTCCCCCGCAATTGTCACTTTAGCCGTACCAGAAATTACGATCCAATGTTCACTGCGATGGTAATGCATCTGCATCATGAGAACACCTTTAGGCTGCAAACGAATTTTCTTCATCTTATATCGTGGTCCCTCACCAAGCGTAGTCACACTACCCCACGGCCGGTAAATCGTCGTATGTTCATCAGCTTCCTTGCGTCCACGTTTTTTCAGCTCATTTACAATTTCCTTTACCTTTTGTGATTCGCCCTTTTTGGCGACAACGATCACATCATCCGTTTCTACCAAAAGTACGTCATCTAACCCAATTCCTGCAATCAGACGATCTCGTCCGAGAATGAGAGAATTCTTGCAATCAACGGCTAAACAATCTCCCTCCATCGCATTGCCGCGTTCATCTTTCGGTAAGATCTCATACATCGCATCCCAGGAGCCAATATCATTCCAATAACAAGGCAATTCCAGAACAACGACTGAAGTTGATTTTTCCGCAACTGCATAATCAATCGAAATATTTGGCATCGCAGAAAACGCCGCCAACACCTCTTCATACGTTCCCGTCAGCTGTTGCATAATATCCGGTTGATAATTTTCCAATTCATTTTTCATGAAACCAATTGCAAATGCAAACATTCCCGAATTCCAAAAGTAGTTTCCCCTAGCCAGATACTCTTCTGCGACTGAAAGCTCCGGTTTCTCTTTAAAAGAGAGAACTTCATAGCCTCCCTCATAAGCTTGTCCTGCTTCGATATACCCATACCCTGTTTCCGGCTTATCAGGCTTGATTCCAAAAGTAACTAATTTCTGCTCTTTAGCAAGCGCAGCCGCCGTTTGAACCGATTTGACAAACATTTCTTCCTGTTGAATCACATGATCGGCCGGCGTTACTAGCAAAACTTCATTCTCGTCACAGCCAAGCTTCTCCATGCAAAATTTCAATGAAAGTGCAATAGCCGGTGCCGTATTCCGTCCCGCAGGCTCTAAAATCACATGTGCTGCATCGGCATTACAATCGGCAAGTTCACTCTGTACATGGTATACATACGCTTGATTCGTCACAATAATGATATCTTTTGCCTCAACGATCGGCAGAAAACGCAGCACAGTTTGTGCTAATAAAGATTTTCCTTGATTCACCTTTAGAAATTGTTTCGGATACCCCGTACGAGATAGCGGAAATAATCGCGTACCACCGCCACCTGCCAATATAATAATCTTCATATAAATCATCCTCAGCCTAGAATTATTTAACTAACTTAGCCACAGTAATACCCAGCCATTCCTGAAAGAAAATATAATTTCCATATAATGCACCTGCTGATGGTGCCAATTTATTATAATGGAACACATGCTGCTTATTTACCATATAGTCACTCGGATACGGTAAAACATTGACATTTTCCTTATGAAAATTAAGTACCGATCGTTCCATATGAAAAGCAGATGTGACTAAAATTGGCTTCGTATATCCTTTTTCATCTAATAGCTTATGGACAAACTGTGCATTTTGCTTTGTATTCACACTTTGATCTTCGATCAAAATCTGTTCTTCCGGAACACCTAAACTCAATAAAATTCGCTTGGCAATCTGTGCCTCCCGCCCGGAATCCCCATAAACTTGCCCACCAGCCAAAATAATCGGTACATCCAGTTTTTTTTGCAATCGAACCGCAGTAAGCAGGCGATTGGCCGCACTGCTGCCCAAATTCCCCTGACCATCTACATCCATCGTATCCGCAGTCGCACCACCGCCCAGCATAATCACCGCATCGCCAGCAACTTCACGCGGCGGCTCATACCGTCTTTCTAATGAACCAAGTAATGTTTCACTCACATAACTTGTACACAGCAGATAAAAAATAACGGTAAGACCGGCTAGAATTCTAGCCAGTCTCCGCTCTCTGCGCTTCCATAGATATAAGGCCATCCCCAACAATGCGACTATGAAAATCCCAGGGGGCAGAAGAAAACTCGCACCAAATTTCAGCAAATAAATCATACTTTTCCCTCTCGATGTAAATATTCTTTTAGTGCCGTTTGCCAATCACGCATCGGATCTCCCACCGTCATCTTGAGCATATAATTGTCCAACACTGAATACGCCGGGCGCTTCGCTGGGCGAGAAAATTCTTCTGACGTTACCGGCACCACATCAATTTCTTTTTCCACCTGTTTAAATATTTCCACTGCAAAATCATACCAGGAGCATTTTCCCCGACAAGTTGCATGATAGGTTCCATAGGAATTACTTTCCAGCAATCTAAAAATCGCTTTCGTTACATCAACAGTAGAAGTTGGTGTCCCAATCTGATCATTGACCACCCGCAAAGTCTGATTGCTTTCGGCCAATCTAAGCATCGTTCGCACAAAATTATTTCCATCCCCATACAGCCATGCTGTCCGCACAATAAAATGCCTGCCGAGAATTTCGCGCACCATTTGCTCACCGATCCACTTCGTCTTTCCATATACGCCAAGCGGACACACAGTTTCATACTCCCGGTAACTTTCTTTTCCGCTGCCATCAAATACATAATCGGTACTCACATGCACCAATTTTGCGCCAATCTCTAAACAAGCAGCAGCCAGATTCTGTACACCAATGACGTTTACCCTAAATGCACCATCAAAATCTGTTTCGGCATGATCCACATTTGTATAGGCTGCACAGTTGATCACTGCATCGGGTTTTGTCTTCATAAAAAACTCTTTCACTGCCCGACTATTTCCAATATCTAAATCCTGATGACCAACCAAGATCAACTCATGTAACGTCTTTCCCTGCGTGGCAACCTCACGGCCTAATTGCCCATTTGCACCAGTCACTACAATTTTCATCTCATTACCTCTTATCCTTGATAACGAATCAATCGTTCTTTTGGCAAATCCTTCAATAATGGATGCACCTTATCCTTTTCCGATAACACGACATCCACCATCGGCCATTTGATACCAATTGCCGGATCATTCCACAAAATTCCGCCATCGGCGGCAGGGTTGTAAATATCACTGCACTTGTAGGTAAAATAAGCGGTTTCACTCACCACACAAAAACCGTGTGCGAAGCCTGGTGGTATCCAAAATTGATTATGCTTTTCTCCGGATAACATAACACCAACCCATTCGCCAAAAGTTGGCGAACCATCACGAATATCCACCGCAACATCGTATACTTCCCCTTGCGCTACAGATACCAATTTTCCCTGTGCATTTGGATTTTGAAAATGCAGCCCTCTAAGTACGCCTTTCGTTGAAAAAGACATATTATCTTGCACAAACTCCACATCAATGCCTGCTTCTCTATACTTCTCCTTACTCCACGTTTCCAAGAAAAATCCGCGCGCATCACCAAATACTTTTGGCTCAATGATCCGCACCCCTGCTAGCTTCGTCTCTATTATCTTCAACTTCAGCACTCCTTAATCAAGCGATTCAAAAAAACTCTTTTTTATGCATAACTAAATTCAATAGATACTGTCCATAGGCATTTTTTTTCATTTCTTCAGCAATTTCTATCAATTGCTGCTTTGTAATATACCCTTTACTATACGCAATTTCCTCCGGACAAGAAATCATTAAACCTTGACGCTCTTGAATCGTCGCAATATAGTTCGATGCCTGTAATAAAGAATCATATGTACCCGTATCGAGCCATGCATACCCGCGCCCCAAAGTCTCCACCTGTAATTCTTTCCGTTCTAAGTAAATACGATTCAAATCAGTAATCTCTAGTTCCCCTCGCTTAGATGGCTTGATCGACTTGGCAAATTCTACGACCTGTGCATCGTAAAAATATAAACCCGTAACCGCATACGATGATTTCGGCTGCTGTGGTTTTTCCTCAATACTCATTGCCTGCCCATCAGCATCAAATTCAACCACACCATATCGCTCCGGATCTTTTACCCAATAAGCAAAAACAGTGGCACCATGCTCAAGCGCCACGGCTTGCTTGAGTTTTTCACTAAAGCCATACCCATAAAAAATATTATCTCCAAGTACCAAAGCACAGCCTTCACCGGCAATAAATTCTTCCCCAATGATAAACGCCTGCGCCAATCCATCCGGACTAGGCTGAATCGCATATCGCAGTTGAATCCCCCACTGGCTTCCATCACCTAAAAGCTGCTGAAAGGCCGCTTGATCCTGTGGCGTTGTGATCATCAAAATATCTCGAATACCGGCCAGCATTAACGTCGTCAACGGATAATAAATCATTGGTTTATCATATACCGGAACCAATTGCTTACTAATCGACTTCGTAATTGGATACAATCTCGTACCTGATCCGCCCGCTAGAATAATTCCCTTTGTAATTGCCATCTCGTATCCCTACTTTCCTATTCCAAGTCGTTCCCGCCGATAACTGCCATCTGTCACCCGCTGACACCACCCAGCATGATTTAAATACCAATCCACCGTTTTTACAATACCGGTCTCAAATGTTTCCGCCGGAACCCAACCTAGCTCATCCTTGATTTTCGTTGCATCAATCGCATAGCGCGCATCATGTCCCGGACGATCCGTTACAAAGGTAATCTGTTCCCGATACGACTTTCCATCCTCTCTCGGACGTCTTTCATCTAAAATATCGCACAATGTATGAACAATACTTAAATTTGTCTTTTCATTATGACCGCCAATATTATACTTATCACCCGGATCACCCTTTTTAAGCACCGTCAAAATCGCCCGACAATGATCTTCCACATAGAGCCAATCCCGAACATTTTGACCCGTTCCGTAAATAGGCAGAGCTTTGCCCTCCAAAGCATTCAGTAAGATCAATGGAATTAATTTTTCCGGAAATTGATACGGACCATAATTATTCGAACAATTCGTCATAATCACTGGCATACCATAGGTATGGTAATAGGCTCTCGCCAAATGATCCGAAGATGCCTTTGACGCTGAATAAGGAGAATTTGGCGCATATGGTGTTTCTTCTGTAAAATAACCCGATTCGCCAAGTGTTCCATACACCTCATCTGTCGAAATATGAATGAACCGAAATGATTTCTGACTTTCCTCACACAATGAGTTCCACTGCTTGCGCGCGCACTCTAGCAGGTTAAACGTTCCATTGATATTCGTCCGCACAAATTCCCCCGGTCCATCTATCGACCGATCCACATGCGACTCCGCTGCAAAGTGTACAACTGCATCCGGACGATATTCAGCAAATATCTTCGTTACCAATACAGCATCGCAAATATCCCCTTCCACAAAAGTATACCGCCCATTTTGTGAAATCTCTTCAAGTGAGTCAAGATTTCCTGCATACGTCAACTTATCTAAATTGATAATCTCTATATCTGTATACTCTTTTAATATCAAATGCACAAAATTACTACCGATAAATCCAGCACCACCAGTAACTAGAACTTTCTTCATCACCCAATCAACCTCCGTAAACATTCTTAACTTATAGATATTCTACAAATTATCAGTAAATTCCTTGCAACATTCATCATTTAGAAATACCACACAGGAAAACTATTTTACAAACCAGATTAAATTCGCTATAATATACATATACTATATATACCAAAAACGCCCTGCGCTAACAGGACGTTTCGGTTGAATGCAGGATCAGGTGAACAGCAACTTTAGGATAAAAGCCGCAAGTGCTATTACCTTCACAAGTGCCGCGTCGCTGATGCAAAAGTTCACGCGAAACTTCAAAGATATCCCTCCTGTATTCAGTTTACAAGCACGGTAGGCGCCGTGCTTGTTTTAATTATAAACCCCATATTTTCCAATCGTCAATATATGAAGATAGGACCTGCATTCGCAGATCCTATCTATTTTTATACCATGCATAAGTTTTCTCAATCCCTGCCAATAAATTGACTTTAGCTTTCCAGCCAAGGCTATGTAAATAGCTCACATCATTGATCTTCACCGGAGTACCATCCGGCTTGGTCTTATCAAAGACCAGCTCACCTTCATAGCCCACAACCTTTGCGATGCTCTCCGCCAGCTCCTTGATCGTCACCCCAACACCGGTTCCTATATTTACGATCTTGCTTTGATCATACGTATTCATCAGATACACACAAGCCTCAGCCAGATCATCTACAAACAAAAACTCACGAATCGGTGTCCCCGTACCCCAAATCGTTACACTCGGTGCATGATTGATCTTCGCCTCGTAGAATTTGCGAATCAAAGCCGGAAACACATGACTCTTTTCCAAATCAAAATTATCATTGATCCCATACAAATTCGTCGGCATCACCGAAATATATTTCGTTCCATACTGCTGATTATACGCCTGACACATCTTGATCCCCGTAATCTTCGCCATGGCATAGGCATCATTCGTCGGCTCCAAAGCACCTGTCAGGAGGCTCTCCTCCTTAATTGGCTGCTGCGCCATCTTTGGATAAATGCAAGAACTGCCCCAAAATAATAGCTTCTTCACACCATTCACATACGATTGATAAATGATATTCGCCGCAATCATCAAATTCTGATAAATAAACTCCGTCACAGCACAGCCTCCCAGCGAATCAAATCCATATCCGCATGGTACGCCTATCCCCTTGCTTTTCTAGCTCTGTCACTAACGCAGAACCCACTAAGTCTCTGTGCCCAGCTACATAAATTTTCGCTTCTTTTCCCATCGCATTACACACCGCTATCAATATAGATAATTTGCACAATCGGCAAAATTCTTACACTTCACCATTCTTCCGATAACATTCTTAAAATATTATCCTCAAGTGGTGGAAGCTCCTTCACGACAACTTCCCAAATCATATCATAGCTAATCCCATCATAATCATGCGTCACAATATCTCTTAATCCTGCCATTTGCCGAAATGGAATATCGGGAAACTTTCTTCTTAAAAATTCTGGAATGCGCTTACTTGCCTCTCCCATATTCTCTAATGCTTTATATACAGCATACTGAGTTTTAAAATCGTCTATAAAATCTATAAGAGACATTCCTTTAGTAAATTCCTTTACAAATTGCAAATCCCTGTAAATATCTTCAACATAATCTCGATATTCGCGGTTTTTCTTTCTACTCATAGGTAGTGAACCTCTTCAAGAATACGCTTACCAATTCTAGGTTTCAGCGCCTTTTTAGATACCAAATCAACTCTTATGCCTATTTTTTTACTTAGCTCATATTTTAAATCGATAAACTGAAAAGCACTGATTTGCTTACTAAAATCAACTAAAATATCAACATCTGATCTTTTAGTTTGCTCATTTCTAACATAGGAACCAAACACGCCCATTTCTGATATATGATATTTATCGACCAAGTAATTTTTCTCCTGTTCTAAAATATCCTTAATTTGATTAATATCCAATTTCATTACTCCAGACATAAGCTCGCCTCCCCTATACACTTTAGACTTCCCAGCTCAATCTACAATTAACATATTAAAAACTATATTCCACCCTTATAAAAGCATAGCACACACGAATCTTCTTCAAGTCATCGTGATTTTACGATTCCTTTTACCAAAACAGGCACATCCTTTGACATGCCTGTTTTGTGATTTTCCTAAATTTTTTTTACAGCAATCATTACATCCGTTTAAAAATGATTTCATCATGAACAGATACCTTGCACTTGATCCGATCCAGCTGCGCCTGCTGATCCACCGATAATCGCCCCCAGATTTTCCATGTCTCTTTCATTTATCATAGCAAAATCCATGACGAAAAACAATCAATTTTAAACTATATCAATTCTACGATTCGTTATGCTGATGCACTTCATCGCTTGATCTCTATCAACACACCTTGTATTCATCAGCTTATTTATTCAACCGCTCACTTAACGCTTCTAATTCTTTAAAATGTGTAGCAATGATCCGATTACATATCTCTGTAGAAATTTCTTCTTTATAAATATGAGAAGTTAAGTTTCTATCGTTTAAAATTTGCACCCATATTTTGTCATTTTTTTATTAAACCATAACTAAAAGCTTCTTTCATTACAGCTTTTGGACTATTAAGCTCAGCAAATCCTTGATCCAGCAAATATTCACGTGTCGCTTTCCACCCAAGTTCAGTCGTAAATTCAAAACGCTGCATAACCCCATCACGAACAACGCTACTATTAGAATTTTCTAGCTCAACTAGCGCTTCACCAAGTCGTTCAACTGCACTTTTAAAATTATGTAATTTATTTGATAATCGTTCCATAATGACAATTCCCTCTTTAGTTATAGTATTTAGCAACTTTTCATCTGTACTGGGATTGATAAATACAACATCAAACTTAAATAAGGTATCTAGCTTATCTATATCATTCATAAAATTAGCTACTTCTAGGTTTGATTGGCACTTACTAAAGATTGCTAAGTCAATATCACTACTACTTCTAAAATCACCTCTTGCTCGCGATCCAAACAAGATCATTTTATAAATATTAGGGTAATTAAAAGCAATCATTTTAATCTTGTCCATTAATTGCTCCATCCATCTTCGCCCTCCACACTATACTCAATTGGCATTATTATACCACAATACTAGTAAAAATCTTTGTAAATACGTTAGACCTTTTATTTTATTTAAGCATTTTATTCTTACAAAACAAGAAACGTAGTTTTTAAATAAATATCAAAAACTACGCTTTTCACTGTTGGTCTTTTTTAAGTATTTTGAGGCTTGACAAGCCCTAGCTATTTTTATACCATGCATACGTTTTTTCAATTCCTGTCAACAAATCCACTTTCCCCTTCCAGCCAAGGCTATGTAAATAGCTCACATCATTGATCTTCACCGGAGTACCATCCGGCTTGGTCTTATCAAAGACCAGCTCACCTTCATAGCCCACAACCTTTGCGATGCTCTCCGCCAGCTCCTTGATCGTCACCCCAACACCGGTTCCTATATTTACGATCTTGCTTTGATCATACGTATTCATCAGATACACACAAGCCTCAGCCAGATCATCTACAAACAAAAACTCACGAATCGGTGTCCCCGTTCCCCAAATCGTTACACTCGGGGCATGATGCAGCTTCGCCTCGTGGAATTTGCGAATCAAAGCCGGAAACACGTGACTCGTTTCCAAATCAAAATTATCATTGATCCCATACAGATTCGTCGGCATCACCGATATATATTTCGTCCCATACTGCTGATTATACGCCTGACACATCTTAATCCCCGTAATTTTTGCCAAAGCATACGCATCGTTTGTCGGTTCCAAAGCACCCGTCAGGAGGCTCTCCTCCTTAATTGGCTGCTCTGCCAGCTTTGGATAAATGCAAGAACTGCCCAAAAATAACAGTTTCTTCACACCATTCACATACGATGTATGAATAATATTTATCGCAATCATCAAATTCTGATAAATAAACTCCGCCGGCGTAGTAGAATTCGCCCCAATTCCACCAACCTTTGCGGCTGACAGAAATACATACTCCGGATTCTCCTCAGCAAAAAATTTACGCACAGCCGCCTGATCAATCAGATCCAATTCACCATGCGTCCGCGTGATAATGTTCGTATATCCTTGTTTTTCAAGTTCTCTGATTAAAGCTGATCCCACTAATCCTCTGTGACCGGCTACATAGATTTTTGATTTTTTATCCATTTTTTACACCTCTAAAAAACTTTATCAATACGAATAACCTAATAAAGTATTCGCATATACCAAGCAGTCTACCATTCCAACAAGCTCCTCTTTATTTTCTCATACATTTTCTATATAAAATACCTCTAATAGCGTTAGGTATTAATCTTGCAATCATGCGTATTCCAATATTGCGTATGTATTCAAAGGTATTAATAAAATGATTTCTATAGAAAATATTCTGCAATTTAACTTCTTGTAAAAAATACTTTATACCACCACGTCTTTGAAACATATTTTTATCTACTCTTGCATAAACTAAACTTTCTGATAAGTTTTTTGCTTTATAACCTTTATTAAGTAAACGATACCACAAATAATAGTCTTCGCATAGGTAAAAAGGTTGATAATTACCCACATCTAAAACAGCACTTTTTTTGAACATAACCGTCATATGATTAAAAGGATTTCTCATCTTTGCATACTGTCTTATCTCCTGATTGGATAAAGGTACTTTACGTATAGAATCAATCCTCTCTGGAGTTGTAGAAAATTCTTCAATTGTAGTCCCTAAAATAACGAGTAAATCATCTTTTTGAAATTCTCTAATTTGTTTTTCAAACCTATCTGGTTTTGCAATATCATCTGTATCCATACGAGCGATAATATCATATGAACAATATTGCAATCCGACTTGAAGAGCTTTACCCAATCCTTGATTTTTTTCTAACAATACAAATTTAAATAAATTTGTATATTTAATATTATATTCTACGCAAATATCATCCAAATTCGCTGATAATTTTCCGTCTTTTACAACAATAATTTCTGCTGGCAATAAGGTTTGATTCAGAATACTATCAAGAGACAATCGAAAATGCATAGGTTCTTCTTTCTTGTAAATTGATAACAAAACCGAAAACTTTAACATATATTCTCTCCGTTTAATTTCAAACACTTATAGTAAATTTCATTATATCCCTCTACCATATACTTCATTTTAAACTTATTTAAATATTTATTTCTGGCCTCTAAGGACATAGATTCTAATAGGGTAATATCATATAGCTGTAACAAACATTTTCCATAGTCTTCATAATCAAATACTTTACATATAAATCCATCTTTAAAGTTATCAATAATCTCATTCATGACAGGAATATCACTCCCAATGACAACCACTTTTTTCATCATCGCTTCAATAGCGACTAAACCTAATCCTTCACTTATAGATGGAAAAAGCAATACATCCTGCTCATCTAAAATCCTCATAGCATCTTTCCTATCAACAGTTCCTAAAAAAATAACTTCCTTAACTAGATCCAATTCTTTAGTTATTTTCTCTAATTCTTGTCTTAACTCACCATCGCCAATAATTGTATATTTAATTTTTTTCCCTTTGTTTTTAATGTACCGAATTGCTCGCAAGGCTGTTTCTATATTTTTTCTCTTATTCAAGACTGAGACAGAAATAACATGTAATGTATTATTTCTTAAATATATTTTTTCTTCTAAAGTTAATAAATCTTCAGTAGAATTATAAACAACACTTATTTCATTATTCTTACAAACATTTTTTACATAATTAGAAATAGCAATAATTTTTTTAAAAGAATATACAATCTTCAATGATAAAGTAGCCATTATTTTGCCAATTATAGCACCATATTCAAATTTATAATCTTCAAATGGATTGTTATGCAAAGTAACGATTACATTATACCTTTTAACAAATAAATAAGATAAAAGCGTTGGCCAAAAGCAATGAACATGAATAATATCAGGAGATATCTTTTTTACTATAGACCCAAATTTATATATAGCTTTCATAGTAGGAACTTTACTCATTCCTAATTCATAAACTTCAAAATTTAAGTCACGAAAACGTTTTTTATCTATTTCGGAATTATATCTCAATGATATAAAAATAAATTTTATATTTTTATCAAAATTATATTTTGCTATATTTAATGCAACAATAATTGGTCCTTTCTCTGCTAAACTTGGAATCAACATTGCAATTTTCATAAAGAACTCACTTCTCCGTATGTATATTTATTCATTCTTTGATTTTAAAATATATTAATTATAAATAATAAAACTTTTCAAATTTTTCTCTTTATTATAAATCTCGCAAACTTCATCAAAGATTCAGCCACTTTCAAAGGAGCTAAAAGTATTATCACCTTAAAAATACTTTTCAACGTCAAGCTAGTAAAATTTTTCAAAATACTTTTTTTTAAATCTTTTTTTAATGAAAAAAATTCTTTTTCATATTTTTCTAATAAACTACTATTTAATATAGCTAAAGCGCAGTCTAACTTTATTACAAATAGACTATGACCTGCTAAATTCAATAGTGATGGGTATTTCTTTTTTATTTGTTCTTCAATAAATTGAAAAGCTAAAATTCCTGTTAACCGCTCTTTTGTAAAATCTTTTGTCGTAAAACTAACGCCAGATTGAAAATAGTGATATTTAGCTTTGGATGAATAAACAATTTTATTTGATCTATCAAATAAATCAACACTAATTAAAACATCTTCACACATTGCTATCTTTTCATCTAATAACAAATTATCAAAGAGCTCTCGCCTATATAAGCGATTCCATAAAAACCCCGCAAATGGATTATTTTTTAGCATACATTCAATAGCTTCTTTTGAATTTAAAATTTGAACCATTTCTTGATTAGAATCCTTTTTTTGTTTACCATTAGGATAATTTAAAAATACTCCACATATAGAAATATCAGCATTATATTTTTCTATATTACAATGTAAATACTCATAAAAATCTGGCTCTAACCAATCATCACTATCTACAAAACTAATATATTGCCCCTTTGCTAATTGAATTCCTTTATTTCTAGCTGCACTAACTCCTTGGTTTCTTTGAGTAATGACAAAAATTTTCTCATTTCTATTTTTAAACTCATTACATATCTGTAAACTTTTATCATTGGAACCATCATCGATTAAAATAATTTCAAGTAGCCACTTAGACTGATTGATTACAGAAATTATGCATTTTTCTAGTGTCTTTTCTGCATTATAAATAGGAATGATAACACTAATTTTCTCCATCTTTTTTCCTCATACAATCACAATTATTTAACTGCTCTTTCCGAGCACCATCTACATTTTTCCCATTTACATAAATGTTTTTCATAATGATAGATATTAATTTTTATTAATTCTATACATCCAAATTTTTTTAATAGAAATTTTAAAACCTTTTTTATTGGATTTTGAGTAAACCTCTTTTCTATATTAACTAATCTTTCTTTAGGAATTTTATATTTTGATAAAATTTGTATGAAATCTTTGCAAATTAGTTTTGTATTCGTTCCGCTGATGCCTTCAGTTGAAAAAAAAGCAATAACTTCATCAATATATATGATTTTTTTTTCTAAAAAGTGTAATTTTAAAAAGAAATCGAAATCTGCTCCAATTTTATATCTTAAATCAAATTTATTCCCCTTCATCAACTCTGTTTTTACAAACATTCCCTGATGTGGAGTCATCCGACCATCTAGAACATTATCTTTTGTCAAAACAGTGCCGCTCTTTAATTGCAAAAAATGTTTTTCTTTTTCCACAACATAAACGCAACCACATAAAACATCTATATTTTTATCCAGCTTTAAAGCCACCTTTGCGATTATCTCACGATCAACTAAACTATCATCAGCACCTAAGAAATAGATATATGCGCCTGTTGCAATATCAATCCCCTTATTCATTGCATCATAAATTCCCCGATCAGGCTCACTCACCCAATAACCAATATTATCTTGATACTTTTTTATAATATCAACAGTTCCATCCGTTGATCCACCATCAATAATAATATATTCAATATTTTCATATGTTTGCTGAATTACACTTAGAATCGTTTGTTCGATAGTCTTTACAGCATTATAAGAGACCATTATAATACTAACTTTTTCTGTCATACTTCTTACTCCTTGGATCCAATACCTTCATTCATGAAAATTTTAAAACAAACTTTCATTCTATATTTTTGTAAAATTTAATATTTTAGATAAAACTAAATAAAAATCTAGCTTTATCTAAAATATTAAACCTAATAATAAAAGTATAAATAATTTAAAAAGCTAAGCACAAGGGTTCCCATCCCTGTGCTTATATATTACTACTAACCAATTCCAATAATATCTCTTACAGCAAATTCTCAACTACTCATTATAATTATGTACTTCAAATCCATGTTTCTCACACAACAAATCTTTTTTCGCTGTAACTAAGTCTTCTCTCACCATCATCGCGCAAAGCTCTTTCAACGTCGTCTGAGGCTTCCACCCTAATTTTTCTTGTGCTTTTGTAGCATCCCCAAGTAATAACTCGACCTCTGTTGGTCTAAAATATCTTGGATCAACTTCGACTAAAACTTTACTTGTAGCTTTGTCTATTCCCTTTTCGTTAACTCCTATCCCTTGCCATTCAATAGCAATGCCAACCTCTTTAAATGCCAATTCAACAAACTCACGAACCTCATGCGTTTCACCAGTTGCAATGACAAAGTCTTCTGGCTTGTCCTGCTGTAATAATAACCACATTGCCTCTACATAATCTTTTGCGTAACCCCAATCGCGTTTTGAACTGAGATTTCCTAAATAAATCTTTTCTTGTAAACCAAGTTTAATACGAGCAACCGCTCGCGTAATCTTACGCGTAACAAAAGTTTCTCCGCGCAACGGGGATTCATGATTAAATAGAATGCCATTACAAGCATACATTCCATATGCCTCTCGATAGTTCACCGTGATCCAATATCCGTACAACTTTGCCGCTGCATACGGACTACGCGGATAAAAAGGAGTTGTTTCCTTCTGTGGTGTTTCCTGTACCAAGCCATATAATTCACTCGTCGAAGCCTGATAAAATCTTGTTTTATTTTCCAACCCTAGAATACGAATAGCCTCTAATATTCTAAGAGTACCAAGCGCATCGGCATTTGCTGTATATTCCGGTGTATCAAAAGATACCTGCACATGACTTTGCGCAGCAAGATTATAGATCTCATCTGGCTGTACCTGCTGAATAATTCGAATCAAATTCGTAGAATCTGTCATATCCCCATAGTGCAAGAAGAATCTCACATCTTCTTCATGTTGATCTTTATATAAATGATCAATACGATCCGTATTAAACATCGAAGAACGACGTTTAATGCCATGAACTTCATAACCTTTTTCGAGCAAAAATTCTGCTAGATATGCTCCATCTTGCCCTGTTATACCTGTGATTAATGCTTTATTAGTCATCTATTTTTCCTCGATTCTAAAATTTCTTCGTACAAATTAATATATTTCTTTGCCACTATATTAATATCAAAAGTATCGATCACTTTTTTTCTAGCATTATGCGATAACATATTCCATCGTTCTTTATCTTCTAAAATATACGCAATGCCTCTAGCCAAATCTTCTGATTCGAACGGCTTGGCTAAATAACCATTTTGTTTATGATTAATCAAATCCGATATTCCACCAATATTAAATGCTACAACAGGTGTTCCACAGGCAATTGATTCCATCACCGTGTTTGGTAAATTTTCTGATATGGATGGAGCAATAAACACATCTGCTGACGAGTATAAAATATTTAAAGTAATATCATCATATAATCTCCCTAAATACGTCGTTTTATAATTGAAAATTTTTTCTTCTTTTGGCTGATTCCCACCAAATACAATAATCTCTATACAATCATCTTCAATAAAGTTACCAATTTTATTTAAAGCATCTATTAAATATTGATAACCTTTATTTTTATCTTTCGTAGAACTCATTGCTCCAAATAATATAATTTTCTTCTTTTTATTTATTGATAAAATATCTCTTGTTACATTTTTATCTATCGGCTTATATTTTTGTATATCAATTCCATTAGGAATAACTTTAATTTTATTGCAGCCTAACAAAGAACTCTCTTGAACACACTTAGCTAACCACTTACTTGGAGCTACAATAGTCATGTCTATTTTACTATATACCTTTTTTTTAGCTTTATAACCATATTGGGCCAAATCAATAAAGTGACCATTATTTAGTTGTTCACACTTTGCGCAATATTCCATATATTTTTTACAACTATATGGAATATGACACCCACCAGTAAATGCCCATGAATCATGTAATGTCCAAACTATAGGTAAATTGATATGTTGTAAATTATAGACTGATATAAAATTCTGATTAATCCAATGTAAATTGATTATATCAGCATTACTATTGTTTAAATAATCTATCCCTCTCAGATTGGATAAATAGTTTAAACTCCATGGAGTTGATACTTCATATCTTAAAATTAATTTTAATAAACTATCGGCACGTTGCTGTAATTTAGTCGATAATTTGTTCACTTTTCCTTCGAGTACATTAATTGTAGAATCATCATTTATTTTTTTTTGAACAAATAAATTTGATTTTACATTGTTTGCAATCAAACCTTTATGTATTCTATATGCAGCTCGTGCCGCACCGCCTACATCATCAAATGTATTAACATTTAAAACTTTCATATTGTAAAAAACCTTCTAATTTCTTTTTTGAAAACATTTACATCCCAATTTCTAACTAAATTCCTTGGTATTTCATATTTATTACTCCAGCTATGTACTTGCCCCGGAAAATTAGAAGCAACTTTTTTAAAATTATTATCTTTTAAAATTTTAATTGTATCATGATTATAATCACATTTTTGTCCAAAAGGATATGAAAATACTACTAATTTATCATTAATTATACTCTCTATTTTATCCGTAGATTTATCTATTTCAAACTTTTGCTCATTATAACTCTGTATACCTAGTCTTGTATGTGTTATTGTATGACCACCAATAGTTACTAATGGTGATTGAGAAAATTTTTTCAATTCTAATTCATTTAAAACACGATGAGTATCTCTATAATCCAAATTAGGAGTTAATTTTTCTATCAACTCATTAATAATATGAATTCTTTCTGTATTACTGACATCATTAAGTAACGGATGTAATTGATTATAAAAATTTAAAATTTCACCTTTACTGCCTGTATTCCACTTATATGCTACTCCACTGATATTAATAGTAACTTCAGCAGGTATAACCTTATTCAATAAAATTATTCTCTCTAAATCATCCCACCAAAATTCTTTATTAGTTCCAATATAACCTGAACTAATAAAAAAAGTTGCTGGTACATTATATTTTTCTAATATAGGTAATGCATTATAATAATTATCTGCATAACCATCATCAAAAGTAATGCAAATAGATTTTTCTTTGATATTATCCCATTTGTCTTCAAATCGCAATATAGGATAACTACTCTTTAAAAATTTGATTTGTTCATCAAAATTTTTTATACTAACCGATAGCAGTTGAGAATCTATTTCTAAATCAGCAACTCGATGATACAACAATATAATGACTGGTTTTTCTATAATATTAGAAGTAAGGTTTTTTAAGATTCTTATTCGCTTTCTTGCCTCATGGTAAAAATACCTTAGCATCATAATCCCCCTATCTTTTTATAGCAAAAATCTCTATCGTCACCTGATAGTCTACAATTTAATATGACGCAAATCCTCTATTATTAATCCTTATAAAAGAGCCGTTCAACTCACTATACTCCTCTATAAATATGCATTGAAGTCCCCAAATACTTATCCATATACTCTTGGATAGATTTATCAGTAAATCATCAATAACAAACAAAATTTTATCTAAAACTATACTAAATACTTTTTTATCAATTTATCCAAAATTAAAATTCTATGTTCAAACGTATGTTCATTTAAACACCGTTTATTGCCAGCAGCCGCAATTTGTCTCGCTTTACCTGGATGTTTATTCAACCATCTTATTTTTTCTACACAATCATCAATAGATTTATATGTAATAATCTCTGTATCTTCTTCAAATAATTCAGAAACATTTTGTTTCCAATCTGTGACTAAGCAACTTCCTACTCCAGTTGTCTCAAAAAGTCTCATATTCGAGGCATATATTGGAGATGTATCAGCATGTATATTCAAGGTTACTAATGAATCCCTAATAATTTGAAACATTTCCATACCAAATACAGGCCTCTTTAAATTATTTTTTAACGACATATTGACTGGAAGCACCGGACATTTTTCCCAATGTAAAGCCTTTTGTATTATAGGTATATGCTTTATCATACCTTCAAATCCTATATTTTCGCCACGTTTTACTGTTTTATAAATCATTTGTTTCAAAAATGGCTTTATAATATCTCTATATTTTATATTTGCACTTGGCGAATATATATTCAAATCAACAACTTTACTTATTTCAATTAACATGCGTTCACGTTCTAAATGAAATTGATTATCTCGAACTATTTGTCCTATAAAAGTATTATTTGCTACTTCTTTTTCTTTCAAAATATGCTGATTTATGCGTGGATCAAATGCATGGTGAATATGCTCTGCTTTTACGCCATAACTTTTTAACCTTGATACACTTTCTGGAGCACAACTAAGAATTACATTCATTTGGGACCATTGATCAGTCTTAGCAATAGCACTACCAACCCACCCCATAATAAGTTTTATACTCGTACATTCGCTTTTTATTTTTCGCAGCAAATCATAATTAATTATATCAAACCACAAAATTTCTGGTTTAAATTTTTTTATTTGAGCAATAGCAATATCTTCTAAAGAAAGGGTATGAGAATTTAATAAATTTTCACTTGCCCATGCAAATTGTATTCCTCTCATGTTAATAACTATCTCTTCTGCCTCATAACCTATATTGTTCAATGCATTACACCAACATCCTGCCCAAGCAAAAAAATCTTGATTATACTTCATTTTCTGAACTATATAGGGCTGTTGAATAACTTCGGGATAACGAGAATAAAATATATTTTCATAATATGGATATACATCTGTTATACGTAGCAATTTCATAAGATAACACCTAACAATATTATTTGATTTATTTCTATATCTTCCTCGAGTATCTACAACAAATTTGCTTTTTTTAATTGCGCAATAATCAATACAGTCGTGATTTGTTACTATCAAAACACAATCAAATTCTTTCAATTTTTCATCATTAATTTCAACGGATTTCAAATTAAATTTATATTTTCGCATCTTTGGAAGCGTTGCAACATAAGGATCATGATAACTAACCAATGCACCTTTATCTTCCTATAATAGCATTTTTCACAAAAACATTATCTACCTTTTTTAAAAATTGGTTATGTAAACTCATTTTTTTCATGTTCTTTTATCAATTATTTTATACACTTACTCAAAAATCAATAATTGGAGTAACTAAAATTAACATATAAGATAAAACCAATGTTCCGCCAACTCTCTTTAATAAAACTAATTCCTTTTAGTTACAAAAATATCAACAACGCTATTTTTTTACAATAACTTTTTTCATAATTGACTATCTTATTTTAATATTTTTTAAAATCTACTAATACCATTCTAAAATTCATACCATTACATTACAATTCTATTTTACAAATAAATAGAATCATAATCAAACATCCCATTATTAACCATATGTTCTTCATAAGAAACTTAAATTACTAAGGGCAAGTTTCTACACTTAAAATTTTCTTATATTTTTCCAAAATAACCTTTTCGGAGAATCGTTTACTAATTAACAATGAATTTTTACCCATTTGCTCTCTTAATACATTATCTTCAATTAGACGCTCTGAACAATTGATTAATTGTTCAATATCTAAAAATGGGACAAGGTATCCATTTTTTTCATTTATAATAATTTCTCTATCTCCCCCTACATCAAAAGCTACTACAGGCATTCCACAAAAAACTGCTTCTAATAAAGCCATTCCAAAACTTTCAATCAATGTAGGAGAAATTGCAAAAGAGCATGATTTTATAACAGAGATATTTTCGTGATAACTCAAATGCCCCGGACAAAATAATTTTACTCTCTTATCCATGAAATTAAATTCTTCTTTCAATTCTTCCGAAAGGGTTCCCGATAAGAAAAAAGCAATTTCATAATCTTGACGTTTATAACTTAACCGTCGAATAATTTCAAATACAAATCTACTACCTTTAAAGACACTTCCTGCGGCTGGAATGTAAATTAAAACGGCATTTTCAGTAAGACCTAATTCCTTTTTCATGTCTTTTGCAATAATATTATTAATCAAACCTGAATCTACTATGTTGGGAATTACTTCAATTTCCTTTTTCAGCTTATAGGTTTTATTAAACTCATTTTGCATATACTTAGAAGGACATATAACTTTATCAATCTTTTCTAATGCTATATTTTCAAATTTTAGTGTTAACTTTATGTCCTCAATATCACTTTTCATAACAAAAGGAATATTGTAAAATCGCGATGGATTATGATGTGAAATTAATATATTTAACACGTTATTTTTCTTTTTTATAAAAAAACCCGGACAACCATGATCTGGTATAATAATAACATTTGGTTCAAATTTTTCTACTTTTTTTGTCATGAAGAAGGCACCATACAATGATAAAAAAACATCCAAAGTATGCCAACCTATAAATTTAATATGCTTTCGAAAAATCTTTTTAATAACCCAAAATATAAACAAGCATATTTTTTTCATCCATGACGGCATACCTGAACGAACCACTTCATCCGTATCCTTATCTATTATTCCATCGTCACCAAACGTAAAGACTTTAGCATCATATCCATTGTCTTTTAATATTTTAAATAAATTATAATGAGCTGATGATATTCCTCCACCTCCATAAGGCGGAAAAGAAGAAGAGATAATTGCAATCTTTTTATTTGCCATAGTATACCACACATTTTATAAAAAATTTTATTTGATTTTTTAAACTCATTTGAAAAAAAATCTTTCTTTTTAAGCAAAAAGTCAATATATTTATATCATATATTTGAAAATTTTCTAATAAAAACAAAACATATTTATTAATAATTATTTTAAAATTTTCATTATATTGATTTTTGGAATTTAATATGATAAAGATTTTATTTAACAAATTCAACATCAAAAATAACTTATTTCTGCTTTTTTCTATAATATTATAACTACATATTTGATTAAATAAATCCACTTCATCTTTATCGAAATTCAAACCAATATTGGCTAAATTTTTTTCTCGGATTTTTTTTGCTGTCCCAGATTGTATACCCCTCATTTGCTGAGTAAAACTTTCATCATGAAGTCTATATTTATATAAAACCTCTTGTAAGTTAGAAAATCTAAACAAATCTATACATTTCGTCCATAGATGATAATCTTCAGCATACAAATAAGAACTATCATAAAACAGCTGGTATTTCATTACCAGTGCCGTTCGAATAATAATTGTCGCATGGGCCATAGAAGAATAAAATAGCAACTGTGCCTTTATTTGTTCATGTTCAACTGAGTATTTCCATACATCGCTTTTCCCATTCCCAAAAGTTTCCAACCAAGTACCGCAAACTCCAATTCCTAGATTATTTTCCATAAAGGCAACTTGCTTTTCTAATCGATCAATATAACTAATATCATCTGCATCCATTCTGACAATATATTCACCATTAGCAAGTTTCAATCCCTTATTTAAAGTATAAATTAATCCTGAATTTCTTTCATTACAAATTAATCGAATTCTAGAATCTTTATATGCTCTAATAATTTCTTCACTATGATCTGTAGATCCATCATTAATAATCAGAAATTCAAAATTTTTAAAAGTCTGTTTTAAAATACTTTCAATCGCTTCTTTTAAATATTGTTCTGCATTATAAACTGGCATCAAAACAGTTACTTTAACCTTATTTGCACTTAAATTTTCCATTTTTTTTTGATCATGATAAAAATAATCATTCCTCATCTTTTAAGATACACACTGAAAAGTCCTATCCAGTATATTTCAAAGTCCTTGTTTAATCCTTACTATAAAAATTTCATTATTCTAAAATTAAATAAACTTAATAATTTATTAAATAAAAACCAATTTTATCTCTTGCCTATAATAAAATTACTAAAACTATTTGCCAAACCACTTAAAAATGTATTCTTTTATAATCCATTTTAACATAAATTTAAGTGTATATTTTTCTCCAATGAATTTATTAAAATCAGCCAATGACAATATATTTGCGTTTAATATTTCATTGAAAATTTTGCCATCATCTTTTATATTATTAGACTTTTTTTTAGTAAAATTATTAATTACTTCTTTATAATAATAAATCAATCTTTCTACACTATGATCTGGATTCAACCTTTTAATACTTTCACCCGCATTTTTCTCCATCATTTGTAACGTACATTCATCTAACTTCAAAATAAATTCAATTTTATTAAACAAATCATCAGCATCATCTACTTTAGTAAGAAGCCCATTTACTCCATCTGTAATCAATTGTTCAAAACTAGTACCACTAGTTCCAATAACTACTTTATTATGCCCCATAGCTTCTAAACACGTATTAGGGAAATTGTCAATTCGTGAGGGTAAAACAATTGCATATGCCCCTTTTATAATTGGATATAACTGATTATGTGGTAACTTGTCAATACAAATAAGCCTATCTTTCAATTCTTTTGTACTATCAATAAGTTTCTTTTTTACACTTTCACCTTTGTATTCTGTATCTTTTCCTACAACGACAAAAAATAAATCATTATATTTAGCAAGCAGCTCATAAATCATCTTCGATATTGTATAAGCACCCTTTAAATATCCTACAGTACCGAAAAACAATAAATATTTTTTATCTTTCAGCAAATTATTATGCACAGATAAATCGTATTCCATATTAGGTATATAGAAAGGTGATTCAACAACTTCAACTTTTTTATCAACTACTTTTTCAATAACTTCGGCAAGTATTTGACTCGGACCAAATATTCCATCCACATTTTTTAAAGATAATTCTTCTAGCAAATCTTCATATTTATTGTTAAAAGTATTATAATCAATACCATACCCACTTCGCATTAATGGATTATAACTAGAAATTCTTATTACTGAGGGAACATCCAAATGTCTAAAAAGCGCAGTAGCATTATAACTAGCATATTGAATAATATTAAACGGTTTAATTTTATGAATTCTTTCCACCTCAACATTGAGGGCCTTACTTATATTTAATAAATGTAATGGCATATAGACTTTTAAATAATTAGCATTTTTTAAAAATACATTAGCAAAATCTACCGTCTTCACTCTTACACGGTAGACCTCAACTTTATCATGAATAATATATTCATCTCTATCAGATGCTACTATTATAACAGGCTCATGTCCTTTTTCCACTAAATAAACTGCCACTCTATGCAAATAATTCGATAAACCTCCATCAAAGCAGCTGCTTTCCGTAACATACTCTGGTGTTATAAAGCCAATGCGCATATTTTATCTCCTCAAACTAGTTTTGACTGTGACGAATAAACCACTCTACCGTTTCTAACATTCCTTCATGAATTGCATACTTAGGTGAATATCCCAAAAGATTTCTTGCTTTACTAATATCTGCTAAAGATTGTCTTATATCGCCATCTCTAAAAAATCCGTATATTGGATTGAATATTTTAGTTTCTGCTTTATTTTTTTTTATTTCTTCGCAAATCATCTCAAATAATTCATTTAGTGTCGTTTTCTGCCCATATGCAATATTATACACATTCCCGACAGCATCAATATTTTTAGTAAATGCGGCCAGTATATTCGCTTGTATCACATTATCAATATAACAGAAATCACGGCTTGTCTCTCCATCGCCATTTATTGTGATCTCTCTATTATTTATGATATTACCAATCCATCTAGGTATAACAGCAGAATATGCGCCTTTTGGATCCTGCCTTTTCCCAAATACATTAAAATACCTTAATCCTATACATTGTAGATTATAATGCATAAAAAACATACTAGCATACAATTCATCTACGTATTTAGTAACTGCATAAGGCGATAGCGGTTTTCCAGTTATCTCCTCTTTTTTAGGTAATGTCTTCTCATCACCATAAACCGAACTTGATGATGCATATACAAATCTTTTAACATTAGCATCACGAGAAGCAATAAGCATATTTAAAAAACCATCTATATTGCTAGCGTTTGTGGCAATAGGATCCTTAATTGATCTCGGAACAGACCCCAAAGCAGCTTGCTGTAAAACAAAATCTATATTTTCAGTGCATTTTCGGCACATTTCTAAATCTCTTATATCACCTTGAATAAATATGAAATTATCAGCCTGCTCGGAAGTAACACTGCTTAGTGCTTCATCTATATTGTGCTGATAACCAGTAGAAAAATTATCGATTCCAACTACAATCTGATTGAGCTTCAACAGTTCTTCTAATAAATTTGAGCCTATAAAACCTGCTACTCCTGTAATTAACCATCTATATTGTTTTTGAGACAATTCTATTTCAAATTTTTCTATCATCGTCATCATAAACTCCAATACCCCACCTGCTCTGGAATTTCATTTTTATCTAAAACTGATTTAACATCAATAATAACTCCCGTATAATCTTTCAGTCTTGAAAGAAACATTTCTGCTCCATGTTTTACATAGTCATCATGAGCAACTGCAATGATAATAGCATCTAAATCATTAAGTTCCTCCATATCATTGAGTACGATACCATACTCTTGTTTAGCGTCTTCAATATTAGCCAAATAATCATTAACTAATATTGAAACTCCATACTCCTTCAATTCCAGTAAAATATCAGGAACACGACTATTACGCAAATCCGGAACATTTTCCTTAAATGCAAGTCCAAAAACACCAATTTTTGATCCTACTATATCTTTATTCATTTTAGCCAAGGTTTTTACCGTTTGTTCTGCAATATATTTTCCCATACCATCATTAATACGCCGTCCTGCCAAAATAACTTGTGGAATGTACCCAAGTTCCTCGGCTCGATAAGTTAGATAATAGGGATCGACACCTATACAATGACCTCCTACTAATCCAGGAGTGAATTTTAGAAAATTCCATTTAGTATTTGCTGCTGCTAATACGTCCTGAGTGTTAATTCCCATTTTATTAAATATAATAGCTAATTCATTCATAAGCGCTATATTGATATCCCTCTGGGTATTTTCAATTACCTTTGCCGCTTCTGCAACTTTAATACTTGATGCTTTATGTACACCTACTTTTATAACCTTAGAATAAACATCTGCAATTAATTCCAGTGTTCTTTCATCTTGTCCCGACACAATTTTCGTAACATTTTCCAGTTTGTGTACTTTATCACCAGGATTAATACGCTCCGGCGAATATCCAAGATAAAAATCTTCTCCAACTGACAAATCTGATATTTCAGCTAAAATATCACCACAAATTTCTTCTGTTACCCCTGGATAAACAGTTGACTCATATACAACTATATCTCCTCTTTTTAAAACACTGCCGACTGTTTCTGATGCTTTAATCACTGGTGTCAAATCTGGACGATGAGCTTTATCAATTGGTGTAGGTACAGCGACTATATAAAAATTCACATCAGATAAATCACTAACATCACAAGTAATTTTCAAATTTGTATTTTCTAACTCTCCATCTGATAATTCACCAGTGTAATCATGACATTCTTTTAATTTAGTTACTTTTTCACAACTGATATCAAATCCAACCACAGAAGAAAATTTCTTCGCAAAAGCAATTGCCAAGGGCAGACCAACATAGCCTAATCCAATCACACCTATTTTAACCACTGTAATCCTTCTTTCACATATTTATCTAGTGATTCACTTACATCTTATCAATATTATATATTACTGATAGCTCTTGAAATTATGGATGTTTCAAGAGCTATCAGCTTGTCCATTAACTATATGCCATTCTAAGCGCTTATTTATTACCAAAATATTTTATTAGTTTGGCTGGGTTTCCTCCAACCAAAGAAAATGATGGTACATCGCTAACAACTATACTACCTGCAGCGACAATGCTGCCTTCACCTATTGTCACCCCAGAAAGTATGATTGTATTTAATACTATCCATACATTATCTTTTATAATAATGGGATGCGCTCCATATTTTTCACCAAATGTATGTATCATATTTTCTGGATTCTCAAAACAAAAATCATGACCATTACAGTCAAAAATCTGAGTGTTTGCAGCAATTAAGCAGTTTTTCCCTATTGATTTTTTATTAAGATCATATTTCATATATTATTGCGTTGTACTATCTCAATTTCATTAATAAAATCATCTACATGTGCATATTCCGGCCAAACATGCCCAGAAATCCAAGCCATCTTTTCATCCCAATATCCTTCACAATTATAAATTGCCACATCTGCAAATCCATAACTTATCTCACCTATCAATGGCTCTCCTTTTTCATCAAGTAAAAAATCATAAGCCATACTTTGAAAATGATATTTTCGAGAAATTTCCTGAGCTATTTTCACTGCCTTTAATGGAATTTTTTCTTTATCATAATCTATAACCCCGCTACCAGATGCTCGAAAATCGCCATTACGATTATACCTAATAAACCCAAACGTCCTTTTACCAATTGTTGTTATTCGGATATCATAAGCATTATTAGGCAAAAATTTCTGCACATAAAAATATCCTTTTTGCGCTAAATAATACTCCGGAAGAGGTGGATATTCCTGCTGGGAAATGTATCTCATTGCATAAAAAATTCTTTTCAACAAATTTTTTAATTCATATTTTATGCCAAACTTAAAAACAGTAGGGCTAAATTCATTTATTGTATAAGGAAAAATCCCATTTAAAAACATTTTTTCTGCATAATGTACAGCTTCATTATATGATTTCAATAATAAAACATTAGAAGCGCCTGCTCCAGATGACAATTTAAAAACTAAGGGATACTGTGCTTCTTCAGATAAAAATTTTTTAGTAGCAGCATATGAGGTAAAAAGCCACGATTGTATATGCGGACATTTTGAACCTATAAAGAAAAAATTCTGCAATACCTTTTCATCGAAAGACCAACATGTATGCATATTTGGGAAAACCGGTATTTTGTAACATTCACTGATATTCTGCAAAATCCCCAAAGCCATTTTCTTGTCTTCCGGTGAATGAAACCAATGCCACATAGCTCCTTGACATTGCTTTACCTTGGCTAAGTCATCAGTTTTTTTTAAATCAACTTTTACTACTTCAATACCTTTGCCTTCTAATCTTTCAATCCATTTAGGCGTAAAGCCGCTACCATATGTCTGTTTATCACAATGTACGGCAATTTTCAAAAATATCACTGACCTTTGTTATCGTTTTTTTGCTATTAGTAAAATCATAGGACTCCACAGTCTTGAAGATGGCAATCGATGTCTTAAATGCTTATCCATAAAATTAGCCAATCTCATGAAATCTCTTCTGTCATCTCGTACGCAATCATCTTTCCAATTAAACCAAACTGTAGTCCCTAATACATAATCTGCAAACACAATTTCCATAGATTTTCTTTTTAAAATCTTTTTTAGGTTATTTAAATTCATTGCTTGCAAGTTATGTGACTCATAAATTTTATCTAAAAATTCTTTTTTATATGCCTGTTGTCTAATGATACCCTGCATTCCCCCTAAAAAAGGAACACTTAACACCAGCATTCCATCCTTACGAATAAGCTCTATTTGTTTTTCTATAACGCTCTCATAATCAATAAAATGTTCAATAAATCCAAAAGAAGTAACAATATCAAATTGAAGATCTTTAACCGAAAAAAAATCTTGGTTTAAAATCTCATATTTGTTTATCCCATTAAACTGTAACAATTCCTCTATATGATTACACTGTGTTGAATATTCTATTGCCGTAGGCTGATAACCAAACGTTTTTGCCAAATAGCAAAGATACGTTCCTGGATATGCCCCAATCTCCACACATGATTTATTTTTATCAACTTCAAGATATTTCTTCAACTCTAACGAAAAAGGTATATCCATTACTTTATAAGGAGTAAATTTTTCTCTACCAGTATCCCAGTATTCTTTAGTCGTCAATTTCATATTTATTCCATTTCACCTTAAAATTATTTCTCATCATCTGCCCATAAAAATTTGCTTTATTTGCTGAATTCTATTTGAAACAAGATGGTATTTACGAATCGTTTCCCTGCCATTCTTTCTTATAATATTAAATTTTTCTGGTTCCTTTTGATATTGGTATACTCTTTCTAAAAATTCCTCTTTATTTTCAAAAGATACCATATTTCTTGAAGTGAATCTTAAATCTTTTAGATCTTTACATTTCTGACCTATCAATAATGCTCCACTTGCCATAATTTCAAAATATTTCGGTGTGACTAAATCATAAATAGGATTTGTACTTCCGGCAGCAATAATTGCCTCAAATTTACTCAACCATAAAAAATATTCTTCATCTGTAAAAACTTTATTTTCTACACCTGAATTTGCATAATCAATAACACCGTTTTGTTTTCTACACCAATTTCTCATATCATATGCGTCTGAATTTGCTCCACCAAAAATAGCAATTTTGCCATCATTACAAACAATTTCATTATCTGCAATAAACTGATCGGGAATAGCCCATGGCATATGCACAAATTTATCTTCTGGAAAATCAACGAAATGATAAAAAAATGGTGACTTATAATAAGAAAAAACATAGTCAAATCCATTATTGTTAAAATACCCTAATCTTTTTTTAGTCTCATAATGTGGGTCACTATAAAAAATGGCTTTTATACATTCGCATTTTGCATCATACTTTAACTTTGGAGCTGCCCAGCCTGGTTCCATCGATATAATATATTTTATTTTTCTCTTATGCAATTCATATTCTAACTGAGATGAAATAATAATAGGATGGAACTCTTCAATCAGTGCATTCACTAAATATGGCGTAAGCGCACTAACCCATCGATTCCTTTCATGAAAATCCCAATTAATAACCAACCCAAATTCCGATTTTTTCCACAATTGATTAAACTTAATCAAAACTAATATCCTCCAGCCCCATAAAAATATTATTTCATACATTTATGTGTCTATGTAAATAGTAAATATATGTAATTTTATTAACTTTAATTTGTGTTTATATATACATTTGATCTTTAAATATTAATTTTTCCCTTTGAAATAATTATATTAGCACTATATGCAAAATTACCACATAGAAATAAAAACTGATTTTTTGTTTCTATTTCAGCTAAATTTTGTTCGGAATATATAAAAAACTCATGGCGTTTTAATAAATCATAAAATTCCCAAGCTGTGATTCCATAATTCAAATAATTTGCATGATTTACTTCTAACAATATTACTGGTTTAAATTTTTCAATACTCTGCCATGCACCTTCTAAAAATACGGGTTCATGACCATCTACATCAATTTTTATAAAATCTATTTTATTAATATTTTGGAATTCTATAATATCATCTAATCGCTTAAGTTGTATCTTTTCAGTTTTAATTGGTTTACTATCATCCGCCCAATGCATCGTTGCCGAAGATGACCCAATAGAGATTTCACATATATCATTTCCGTTAGAAAGCCCAAAATCCATAATATCACAATTGTTAAGATTATTTATTTCAATATTAGATTGTAAGACTTCTCGATAATGCTGAGTTAGTTCAAAACTAATAACTCTTTCATTAATCCCCACCAATTTTGACATCAATACAGAATAATAGCCAATATTTGCTCCTACATCTAAAACTACATCTCCTTTCTTAACTAAATTTTTAACTACATTAGTACTTTGTGGGTCAAAAACCCCTGTTTGCTTTATACATTTATCAAGATATCCTTCATTGTTAAGCCAAAAACAATCACCATATTTAGTCTCATACAAATCTCGTTCAATACCTTTTTTAATTACTTTAGATTCATCACAGTTTCCAAGCGAATGAACTCTTCCAATTGCTCATACATTTTTAATAACTCTCGATCGCCAATCTGCCACCTAAAGTCTAACTCATCAAAGGACAAACAACTATTCGGAGAATTTAATGTCAAACAAAATGGAATAATATTATATCCATATTCACGTAAACGATTAGCATATCGTAAAGCCATCTGCTGAGTATCATCATATGCCTGTGATGGATAATACGGATATCCATAAACTATTTTTAGATTTTTATTCATTTAAATCACACCTTATAAATTCCTATCCAAGAATCCTTTAAATGCAAAATTCTCCCTTTAAGATATCCATCTTTATATAACTTCTCTATCGCTAAACAAACTTCGTTTATCCAACCAAATTTATCTTTCAACTCTAAATTAAAATCGTGCCACAGTATAAATCCACCTGGTTTCATATTTCTCAGTACTTTTATTGTATCATTATAAACAAATTTAGTGTCATGACATCCATCAATAAACGCTACATCAATATTTCCCACATTAGGCTCCCAAGTAGCTGTATTAGAGTAAATTTGCGTGATATTTTTTAGATTTTGTTTTTTATATTCTATTCCTATTTTTTCTTTTTCCAAAGCAATTGTTGTCAAATTGCCTCCAGCTCCAGACAAAATTTCCTCTGGCGGAATATTTATCGTAAAAATATTTGTTTCCGGCGCATTGGCAGCCATTAATACCGTTCCCATACCGTTTGCAGTCCCAATTTCTAACGCAATCTTCGGCTTTACATTTTTCATTACAACGGCCAAGGCTTCCGCATCTCTTATTCTACGTTCATTTATATCTTCGATATAATCAAAATCATAAATGTCCGGCCTATCTAGAACAGGATCTTCTTCCCATTTAAATACTCTCTTTATTTCACCAAAACTATTGCATTCAATTACATTTTTTTGTAAATTACATAATTCATTCCGTGCAAAAAGTATTTGCTTAATTTTAAAATTCAATCCTAAACGTCTCCTTCATATTAGCTTTTTCGTGTTCCATTCTAATGCCAATCCAAGTTTACCTCTAAATGTATCAGCCGCATACGCTTCGTTATAAATGCCTGTTTGTGTAACTTCTAACGGTATTGCTATACCATCTGATGCACAAGATCTTACATTAAAAATTGTTGCATATATTTTCAAGTTATAATTAATTGGCCCTAATATATTAGCAGGGATAATCACAGTAGAAATGTAGTCTCCCTTTTCCATGTCAGAAAAGTTTTTTATTCTTTCATCATGGAAACTTCGAAAAATCAAATCCTCTTCTCTGTCTAATATATCAAAATATATTCTGAATCCTTTAACCTTTTGTAATACAGAGTATTCTATTATTATTTCCAATGACGAACCATTTTCAATATTATTTTGAACTACATAGTCATTTTGTTTTAGTTGTACTGCTTTTAACTTAAACACAGGATCAGGAGGCAAATTTTTTATTGCTTTTTCTAGGTTATATCTTTCTATTTTATCTCCTTGAAGATAAACTTTAATAATATTTTCTGTGTTTCCTTCGCCTATTTTCTTTCCCCTTTCTAAGAACAATCCTTTATTACACAATCGCTTTACAGCTTGCATATTATGGCTAACAAATAAAACTGTTCTACCTTCCTTACTTACTTCACCCATTTTGCCTAAACACTTCTTCTGAAAATTAGCGTCACCAACAGCCAAAACTTCATCAACAATCAAAATTTCTGGATCAAGATGCGCCGCTACCGCAAAAGCCAATCTAACATACATACCTGAAGAATATCTTTTTACTGGCGTATCAATAAATTTCTCAATTTCAGCGAATGCTACGATTTCAGCAAATTTTTTATCAATTTCAACTTTACGCATGCCAAGAATCGTACCATTAAGGTATACATTCTCCCTACCAGTAAGCTCTGGGTGAAACCCTGTCCCTACTTCGAGCAGACTTGCGACTCTCCCTTTGATCTTTATATTACCACTTGTTGGGCCAGTTACTCTGGACAATATCTTTAAAAGAGTGGACTTTCCCGCTCCATTTCTACCAATGATACCGACTACATCACCTTGTTTCACTTCAAACGATACATCCTTAAGCGCCCAAAAGCTGTTAGCTTGATCCATTTGTGCTGCATCCCAAGCACCAAGTTGTGTATTGGGGTCTTCTTTTCCTCTAAGTCTGGCCCACCAGCTTTGGAGATCTCTATATAATGTTTCTGAGCCAATCGTGCCCAAATTATAATGTTTTGATAGATTTTCTACCTTTATGACTGTATCTGACATCGTATTCCTCATTCCTTAGACCGTATCCATAAAGTTTTTTTCTACTTTACTAAATAAAATGACACCTATTAATAATAAAAACAGCGTAATGCCTATACTTATTCCCCAGTACCATAATGAAATGAGCTGCCCACCTAAAAATGCGAACCGAAAAATTTCAATGATAGCAGTCATCGGATTCAGTGCCATTAATAGCGCTAGCTTTCCTGATACCATAGACATAGGATACACCACCGGTGTAGCATACATCCATAGCTGAACACCAAAAGTGACTAGAAGGGATAAGTCTCTATATTTTGTTGTTAAGGATGAAACAATAATACCACACCCTAATCCTAGGCAAGCCATCTGTAATAACAATACTGGCGTAAACAAAATCCATGCATTGGGACTTACGCCTGATCCTTGAAAAAGAAAATATAAAAGAAATAACAAAAACAATCCAAATTGGATAGCAAATGTCATCATTTGCGTAATCACAACTGAAATCGGCATCACCATTCTAGGAAAATAAACCTTGCCAAATATTCCTGCATTAGAAATAAACGTATTGGAAGTCGTATTCAAGCAGGCTGCAAAATAATTCCACATTACAGTTCCTGACAAGTAAAATAGTATTTGTGGTACACCATTGGTTGGTAATTTTGCAATTTGTCCAAAAACGACGGTAAAAACAACAGTCGTAAAAATTGGCTGCAGAAAAAACCATAGCGGTCCTAAAATCGTTTGTTTATAGACCGCAACAAAATCTCGTTTTACAAACATCATGATTAAGTCACGATATTGCCATAATTCCTTTATATTTATATCAAACCAGCCATTTGTTGGCTTAATCACACTCGTCCACTGTATTTTCTCTTCGTTCATGAAATGCTCCTTTAACTCTCTGATACCTTTATCACATTACCCTGTACATATTCGATGAATCTTTTGTTTCATTCACCTCATACTGTTTTAGATTCATTTTGCTCTTATTTATACCTACGCCCTCGGTACTGCTTTTTGTTAACAATACCTTTACCGTCTGTATCATAACAACCAAGTCAGTAAATACATTGCATTTTTGAATATACATTAGATCATAAATTAACTTATCGTAGGCAGTGGTATTGTACTTGCCATAAACTTGTGCCATGCCGGTGATCCCTGGCTTTACATTATGCCTATACACATATTCTGGTATTTTTTTTTTAAATTGATCCACAAAAAATGGTCGTTCCGGTCTTGGCCCAACGATGCTCATGTCGCCTAGAAGTACATTAATCAATTGGGGAAGTTCATCTAGTCGTGTAGCACGCAAAAAATTTCCTAGTTTAGTGATTCTAGGATCGTTTTCAGCCGCCATTACCGGACCACTTTTCGTTTCGGCATCCTGCCGCATACTACGGAATTTATAAATTTTAAAGTTTTTCTCATATCGTCCGGTGCGCACTTGGCTATAGAACGCTGGTCCTGCGCTCTCTAATTTTATTGCAATGGCTGTCATGACCATAATTGGTGCTGTAATGATAAGTGCAACTCCCGAAATGAGAACATCTACGATTCGTTTTAATGAACGCTGTTCTAAGCTTGGATTTAGATATTTAGGTCTAAATACTGGGATGTCATCAATCTTATCCAGTTCCAGCCCACTGCAAAATAGTTCATATACATCAGGAACAAGCAATACCTGCTTGTTTAACATTTGACAAGCATGCATGATTTCAGCTTTACTTTTTAAGTTTAAATCTGAACAAATGATCACCATATCAATATTGCTGATAACGCTCTTCCATTCTTCACTGCTACTGTCTGTACATACATAACAAATTTCATAGCGTAATTGAGACTGATGCTTTAGTCTGATAAAAATTCGATTACACTCTTCTTCAGCACCGATAATTAATGCTTTGCGCGGCGCAATCAGCATTCTTTCCATACGCCAAAATGCATATTTCCAAAGTGCCAGAAAAATAAATTGTAAGATTGCCGCAATACCTAGAACACTCCTGGAGTATGCAAACTCTCTAACAAAAAAGCTAAATGCCATCATAATAATGAGTAAGTTTAGAACAGATATACCTACCCCAAGTAAGATTTCACTATATCTTTTTTTACTTAATGAAAACAAGCCATGTACATTGAGCAAGATTCCAATCGTAATAATGCTTACCGGCAGCATCGTATGATAGATTTCCATATCCATTTGTGGTGGCCTGTAATAAAATATAAAGCTAACAGCTAAATAGGTCGACAGTATAACGATCCCTATATCTCCGCAAAGTAATACAAGTTTTCGCAGCGTCGGAAATTTTCTTTGCATTGCGATCATCCCATCTAAAATTAAAATCCATAAAAATTTACTATTATTTTATCATATTCATAGCGCTTAATCTACAAACCTAACGCTAATAATACAATTTCATTTACATTATATCAATAAAAAGTCTAAAAAAGCCAGTTTATCCATAAACAAAATATATATTATTTTGTTCGATAAATTTCATTTATGGATTTTTATATTGTGAAAATATATAAAGTTAGATTGTTATCTAAAAACAGATTATCTACCTTGACTTGTATTTCTTTTGCAATTTTTGCTATAATTCACTTAGGTGCTACGATAACGGTAGGGGGTTAGTTCCCATTCGTGTTCTGCATTTTGCAGGAGGATGGGGGTGATGCCATGAATGATACAAATATAACGTTGTTATTTTTTATCATCTTGGTTTTAGCCATAAAAAAAGATTAACCGCCCAGCCTGGAAACTTTGCGGTTAATCTTTTAACGTAAGTTCTTCGGGAACTAACCGTCTATCGGTAGCACCCTTTATATGTTTATCTTAATCTTTATTTTTTATACTGTCAAGTTCATCATTTTATCCTAACTGCCAAAATACAGTATTCACATTGAATGCAAAAAGGACGTTTGTCATTTTATGATCAACCTGTTCGCAAAGCATATATAAGATACAAAAAAAATCGAGTTTGCACCATACATATGGTTACAAACTCGATTTTTTTACGCTAAAGCAATTTCATCTGTACTTTTGATTACGATCTCCGCTACGCTTTCTAGTTTCCCTTTATCGCTGGTAAAAATCGCTTTGCTTACGATTTCTTCCATCACTGCGGAAACTTGCGCTTTGGTTAGATCGTCTTTGGGATCAGCTAGGGTAAGTGTGACTTCTTTGCCTAAGTCAGTTTTAAAGACCATGTTAAGTTTTTTCGTCATTTTTTCTGCCCCCTTCCTTTTTTAGGTTTTAAACTCTTACTGTTCTGCAAGTGCGGCTACGTCTTGACGTGATACTGCTTCTACCGGATTTTTCTGCAATGCTGCGATTGCTGTACCGATTGCGTATACTTCGCTGTCGGCTGCGGCTGGATTCAGTCCGTTAAAACTTCTTTGTGCATAAACCGGCTCACCCTTTGCATTGGTTTTCGTTTGCACTTTGATGATGAGTTTCGCACTTTGACTCGTTTTTACTACTGCCATGCTGATCACCTCCTTCACTATACTACATTCCGTGAAGGAGGATTTTTAAACGAATTTTATAAAAATAAAAAATAAGGTATAGCAATCAGCAATACTGCCACATGCTATACCCTATTCTACGATTCTACACAAACCATAATTATCACTATTCTAACTCATAAAAGCATATTATCAAATCATCTAGCTTTTTAGATCTATATCATAATTCTGGTTATGATATATTCTCTTTCTTTGTGGATTAAAATTCTTATTAATTAAGCTTCTCGTCTCATCAAATTCTGGTGTCTTAATGTCAGATAAATCTAATAATGTATGTATTAGATCATCTGTCATATATGGTTTTTCTGTAGAATTTCTAATTTGTTCCACTTTTCCACTATATTTTTCACTGAATAAATCAGAAGTCCATATTATCATCGGAATTTCAACCATATATTTGCTGCCATTATCTTCTGTATGACCAGCAAAATCGCGATAATCATATACCTCCTCTCCATGATCTGAAAGATATATAACAATAGCCTCTTCATTTTTAAATCTATTTATAATTTGTTGAATAATGTAATCATTATATAAAACTGCATTATCGTATTTCGCAATAGTCTGTTTTTTATCACTATCAAAATCTGACTTAATGTCTTGTTCATGAAAAACATTATATTCCTTTGGATATCTTTTATGATAAGCGCCATGAGTCCCCATCAAATGTATAACAAAAAAATTCTTTTCTACTTTGTTTTCTAGCTCTTTATCTAGAATTGGCAGTAATAACTCGTCATAAACCTCATCATCTTCATTTGAATCTCTATAGCGAGTAAATACTTTACGATTACTTAAGTTTGAAAAAATTTGCGCTACATTACCCCAAATTCCAGAACTTTCCTGGTTGGACAACCAATATGTTTTGTATCCAGCCTGCTTAAAGATACTCACTATATTATTGTTAGTATACCAAGGTTCTTCAGACTCAAAATTACAGAAAGTAAATAATTTACTTATTACCGGACTAGTATGAGAATGAGGGCTAATGATATCTTTAAAAATAAAAAGTTTTTGCTGTTCCTGCATTCTTTTCAAATTTGGCGTTGTATTATTGTAGTAATCATATATGCTCATATGATTACGATTGGTAGATTCACCAACAATAAATACAATATTTTTAATTTGTGCTTTATTTTCAGTAATAACTGGTTGATCATTCAATTTTGAATATAAATTTTCATATTCATTTATATTTTTCATTGCGACTTTTGTAGAAGCATATACTCTAGGAAGTAAAAACTCCTCATCATAGTCATTATAAATATAAACACCTCTAATTGTACATATCGCACCTACAATTAACATGACTAGTAATCCTTTTTGCAGTTTCACAATACCTATTTTCTTTATATATCTCCCCAAAAAATATATAAAAGATAAGAAAATTCCTATAAAAGCAACTACCAATAGCACCATTGAAAGATTGATGTATGTATTTAAAAATTCTATAGCCTCTCGTTGATTTGTCTCCAATATAACATTAATTATCCCTGCGCCGATACTCGTCTTATAATAATACACAATGAAAGATTCGACTAAAAATAAAATCGATAATATACTAATAAGTAAAAACTTTAAAAGATTTTTTACATAATTGCTATGAATTAAGTTTATAATCACTCCAAAACAAAATGATATGAAAATTGCACTAAATGTATAATTCACTAATTTTGAAATTTTACCAGATTCAATTAAGAAGAACATATGCGTTGCAAAATTAAAGAAAAACACAAGTAAGATAAACCTTATTTCTTTCTGAAAAACGTTCGTACAGATCATTATAAACTTTTGAAAATAGTTTCTAATTGACACAATGACAACTCCTTAAACATGCTAGTTTAAATTTTACAAATAATTTTTCTATAAAATAAGATTAATTCATATTAAAAATGAATTGACTTGTAATAGCATATAAAATAAAAAATAATAGATTCGTATGAACCTATTATTTTTTATTTTGCCTAACTATTGTATATTATTTTACTGTATGTGTAAACATTGGCTGTTTTGAGGAAATAATCTTTCTCTTTTTCAAATTGTAAATTGATAAAGGAATTTATAATTTGTTGCAGAAATGAATGTAAGAATATAGTTTTAATTTAACACAAAGTCAGGTGGAATAAAATTTGAAAAAATCTATAATTCTTATTGTGCTAATCATTAGCACTGTTAGTCTACTTTTTTTAAAAAAAGACTCACTAACAGAATCAGCTTTAAATCGCATATCTCGTATGCATGGAGATTCATATATTCAGCAACTATATCCAATTTCTGAAAAATTCTGGTTACATAGAAGTAATAGCCTGGAAAAAATAGAAGAGTTGTCTGATAAATACAATGGTATAGAATTAGATATCATTTTTTATAGCAAAGAAAATAATTTTGATGTATCACACGATTCAAATGAACGAATTGATTACCCATTAAATTCTTTTTTTGAATTTTTAAGTAACACTGAAGATAAGATTTGGTTAGATTTTAAAAATTTAAATATAAATAATGCTATTGAATCTTTGAATTTATTAGATCATTTATTAAATCGTAACAATATTGATAAAAGCAGGATAGTCATAGAAAGCCATGACTACAAAGCACTTAAATACTTTAAAGACAATGGCTATTATACCTCTTTCTATTGTCCAGTAGATGATAAATATCTGACTACAGAAAATGGAAAAAACTCATTTATATCAATCGTATCAAAAGTTGCTGACTCCGGGAATGTAAATGCTGTTTCGTTTCCAATTGCTTATTATCCATTAATAAAAAGTACAAATATAAAAACCGATTTATTAACATGGAAAGAAAACAAAAAATGGTATGCTTTTTATCTTGATCCGAATTTTAAAAAAGTACTTATTGATCCACAAGTAAAAGTAATATTAGTAAAAGATTCTGCCAAAGTAAATCGCTAAAAATCTTCCCTCATACAAATAACGTTGACTTTTTAATAAATTTTTGTATAATAAACCAATCACTTACAATAAATATTTAATAGAATAATTTTATAATATATAAGAACAACCAATGGAAAAATCCATTGGTTGTTCTTATATAAACTAATATTTTTAATAAAGCTTGTATTATTTTTCTCTAATATGGTATAATTCTTTCTTATAAGAAATATTTAGGAAATATTATATGCACTGCTATATTTAGAAGTATATCCAAAAACAAAATACCACTTTATACAACAACATAATTACTAAATTTATTTGTAAGGGAATGTTTCAAAATTAAAAATTTTTATACATTAGGAAAACAAATTTACAATAAACAAAATAGTCGCTCCATTCTATTCGCGCTTAGATCGTTATGGCATCGTAATGCAATCTTAAATTTAAATGAATTTTTCCAATCAGATTCTCTACGACAAAAAATCATTGAAAGTAATCTTTTTATTTTTACACAATTAACACGTCCAGTTTTTTATAAAAATTCTAGCGCTCTTGAAAGATTCAACATCATCACCAAACATTTTTGCTTCATGGAAAAAATGTTTGGTGATAATGTTGTAAAAAATATTTACTTAGAATCAGGAGTCTGTCTTTGGGCAGAAAGTTATAAAGAACAAACACTATCTTTGAACTTAAAATTTTGTAAAAGTGAAATTAGAGAGGGATTACTTACTTTAGGATTAAAGCTCGACAATAAAAGTATATACCATATAAATTTTTGGATTACTTCTAATGCAAATCGGAATGCTATTTTAAACATCGGAACTCTGCAAGGATCCCGAAATGGACTGGCAATTAACAAAGAACTTACCAAACATTTCTTCGGATACCGTCCAAAAAATTTAGTCGTGTACGCTTTGCGTATAATAGCACAATCTCTATCTATCGACAAAATTTACGCTGTATCTGATTATGGGTTTTATGCAAATAATCATATCCCTTGGAATCGAAAAATTCAACCGAATTTAAATAAATTTTGGGAAGAGATTGAGGGTATACATTCTGAAGACCAACGTTTTTTTTCGATTCCTCTAATCGAAACTAGAAAAAGTATAGAAGAGGTGGCTTCTCATAAGCGTAACCTTTATAGAAAACGTTTTGCTGTACTAGATAAAATAGCAGAGGATATTTTGACTACATTAGATTTATCACTTAAAGTAAAAATAAAGAAACAAACAGAAACAATTTGCTAAAAGCACTTTTTCAAAAAAATAGAGAGGCTGTCGCATTAAGCGTCTTCAACGCTAACGATAGCCCCATTTTTATTTTTACGCTAAAGCAGCTTCATCTATACTTTTGATTATGATCTCCACTACGCTTTCTAATTTTCCTTTATCACTGGTAAAGATCGCTTTGCTCACGATTTGTTCCATCACGGCTGAAGCTTGGCATTTGGTTAAATCGTCTTTGGGATCAGCTAGGCTGAGTGTGATATGGAAATTTTATGCTTGTGGTATTTTGTAAATTTCTGCTATACTTGATACAGATATTATGAAAAATAGTATACTTTCCCTATTTCGCAATATTACGAAATCCAAAGATCAAGGAGACTAAATACATACAATGTTACAACAACAAAAATATAATGCTGAAATTAATATGTATTATCAAAATGATTTATATTATGAACTGGCAGAAGAACTGATTCAATTTCTTTGGTTAAAGCAACCTTCATCTAAAGCCACACGAGAAATTGATCTCATTCGCGATTTCAGGTCTAAAGTCTACAAAATGAATTTTAAAAATGAAATTTACTATGTAAAAAGCTACACGCCTCAAACTATAAGTAAAAAAATTAAAAACTATTTTCGCCCAGCAGATGCTGTCCGCTATTTTCAAACATCAATCAGAATAAAGCAGGCAGGTGTGGCTGTTGCACAGCCAGTTATTGCCTTAACCAGAAAAAGAGGAATTTACCCTTCTGACAGTATTTTTGTGACTCGTGAAATTCCTGGTATAGACTTATATACATTTCTCATGGGAGAAGCTCGAGCTAATCCAGTGTTGAGAAATAACGTTATTTCTCAACTAGCCCTTATATTGGCTAAATTATCAACTCACAGTCTCGCCCATCAAGATACTTCGCTATATAATTTTATCGTTCATCCCGAACAATGTAACAAAATTTTACATATTCAATTAATTGATGTTGACAATATTTATTTTCGACCTCTGCTCCCCCAAAAATTAATTTTACTAAAAAATTTAAAAAAACTGAAAAAGACGACACAAAATTTCGCTGTGACTGCGTCTGAATATAATTTTTTTCTAGAAGAAATTCGCAGAAACATGAACCTGTCTGTTTAAAATACACCGAAACTTTTGGACTTTTACTATATGGTGTGTTCCTTTCAAAAAGACAGTCAAAAATATAAGTTTTTTTTAGCTCATCCGTAAGGATGGGCTGTTTTTATGATAACGTATACTATTTTCGCAAAATTAAATAAAGACATGGTACTCGTAATTTGTTAGAATAAAGTCGCCAAACCGAACTCTACAAAGGAGACGATGAACCATGCCCAATACCATTATCCAGTTAAACGAAGATTTAATCAAAACGGATTTAAAAACTTTAGTCAAACAAAGTGTCAAAGATACTTTGAATTCTCTGCTCGATCAAACTTCGCGGTATTTAGTCATATAACTTTTTTTTCAAATATTGTTCAATTAGATCTATTTATATTTCTCACTTTCAATTATAAATTTTGTAAGAAATAAAATATTTAAAACTCAATCATTTTTTAACTAATTCATAATTTCACTACCTATTATGAATTAGTTTATATGTGAAAGTAAAGAACTAATCTCTTCCATGTTTTTTGGGAATTTCACACCTGCTTCTTGCATAATGTCTCTATACAAAGGATGTAAAGAATCCCTGTAAAAACTTGCAAGGCTGATACTTTCTAATTTTCTTTCTGCAAATTTGTCCGTAAACATTAATGCAGTGGACTGGTAACTAATCACTGCATGCAAGTTTTTTTCACTATAAAAAGCTATCTCAACTGGTTCTATAGATTCAAAAAACTCCATTTTCGGTAATTCTTTTTTATAAAATTTTATTTTTTCAGGACTGTCATTAGGATGTGATTTATAGTAAAAGACTTGATTCTCATCTAAAGTTTCCACAATGTCTCTAAGCATGCCAAACTCTTCTTCAATTGTAAATTTTCCTTGTTCTACTAGTGGCTGACTTAAGTATAAAATACTAGCTTTTTTCATAACTGAATCCAACCTTGTATTTTCCTGAAGATCACACATTGCCATCTGAATCAGAGCTGAAGTAATTTCATAGGCTTGTGGAGAATATCTCTTCAAAAGTTTCGGCTTATACATATAATCACAAATCCCAGCCTTACTAGCACTAGCAGTAGAGGTATTAATATCTGGGCCATTCTTTATACCCGCAATCCATTCAATAGCATGGATTTTTAATTTATGAAATAACATATGCGAAATTGGACGACGACGATTTTGATTGTAGTAAGAATATAGTCCATCTTCATATCTATAAAATTCTTTTTTCCCTAGCGCACCTACCAATAACTGATTTTGCACATCAATATCACTGCCTAAAAAAATCTGATCGATTTCTATCTTACCAATCGTATTTTTTACTTCATTAACTTGTTTGCGATAGGACTGCTTTTTATTTTTTCGTGACATCCAAGTAATCAACGGAAATACTTCCTTATATCCACAATTGATGGATGACATATACTGCATTACATCACTATCTTGCCATTTTTCATATCCATGTGGATGAATTAATGCAAGATAATTTTCATCTTTTTGAAATCTTCCCTTACTTAGAATAAAGGAAGTTAGTAAATGAAAGGGAGTATTTACGATAAATAAATTTTTCTTAACCATTTATATCCCTTTCTTTCAGCAAATTCTTAATTTCAGCCATCATAGATTCCGGTGACAGCCTCTCACCAACCAATAATTTATGCGGATAAAAATTTTTAGGAGCCCAAGCGTTTAAATGATTCCGATCCTGCACATAAAAAAGTGCTAATAACGGTATATGCAGTGCGCAAATTAAATGCATCGTTCCTGTATCTACACTCACTGCAACTTGACAGCGTTTTATTACTGCAGCTAATTCTGAAATCGTTGTTTGATTCGTCAAATCGATAAAATCCGTACAATCCAATCTATGCAAAGTCTGGACGTATTCCACCGCTGCTTTTCCAGCACCAACATACAAAACTTTTTTTCCTAGTTTATTTAATGCATTGATGAGTTTTGCACACTCTTCTACAGGCATGTCCTTTTCTTTGCGCTTACTGGTCGTACAAAGCGCAATACATTTATCTTCCACTTTTAAATGATGTTTATGTAATAAAAAATCCACCTTCGTATAAGCTTCATTAGGGGGCTCATATAGCATTGGTAAAGATTGCGCTTTCTTACCAGCGTACAATTCAAATAATACAGTATGTTTATCTTGTGTATGTACACTACCATGATAATCAATCACACTATGATTTAACAAAAATCGCATAATGCTTGTATTATCACTGTAAATTTTCTTCGTCCCAAAAAGCTTAGCTAACATGATCCCTCTTTCATTTCCATAAATCACAAAAGCAACATCAATCTTGTTATTGTATTTTGCTTTATACATTTGATAGAAATGTAAAAAACCTGCCAAACCTTTATGTTCACCTTTCTTATCATAAACAAGAACTTCATCTACACCATCCATATATTTTGCCACTTCCAGAAAAGGCTTGTTAACCATAAAAATAACTTTCGCATTTGGATATTCTAGTTTAATGTTGCGGCACAAAGGATCTGTCAATAATGTATCCCCAAAAAAAGATGTATTAATCACCAAAAAAGTTTTCATAAAGTTGACCTTTCTTCTAAGCTTTAGATCGAAGTTTCGTTTTTAAATAATAAATATACCATTTTAGTCCTTGCAGATAATTTCCTTGATTAAATAAAGCATTTGCATAATGTTTCATTTCCTTATAGTTTTTGGGCAATAGCAAAGCACAATCTTGCCAAGGCGTTAACTGCTCATAACGCGCGTAAATATCTTGTGTAAACTCATTACATACTTTACTAATAGGCCAAGCAATATTCCAAGGCTTCGGATGCGCAGCAAAGTGCAAAAATACAATATCCTTACACATCATATCCGGGGTATTTATACAATTATACTTTTTATCCAAATAGTGAATTTTTCCTGTTAATATCAAGTTTAACGCATCTTGGTCTAAATATCTAAACTTTTCTGGATCACTCGCTAATGTTTCCATTACCCTACCAACGACATCATACTCATTCCATTTTTCTATATCAATGAGTAATACACCCGCATTAAAATAAATATGATCTTTTAAATCCAAAGCTATATTTCGCTTATATGCTAATGATTCGACATCAGGTACAGCTGATATAATACTATTTTTCTTATCATTTACAAATAAGCTTTTTATACTTCCCATACAAATAATATCTGCATCTATATAAAGTACTCTAGGTACTTGTAATACGAGTGGCAAAATAAATCGATAATAGGTCGACACTGGTAAATGCGTATGCGTGGGTAAAAGATTAAATGCATTCTTATCTATATCATAAACATTAATACATAGAAAAAATTTTTCCGCCAACCGCTTCAAATTTTGGATATTCTCATTCTCTAAGTCGCTTGCTAAAACATGAAAAATTATATTTTCCTCTTTATTATTTTGTATAATTGAAGCAATGGAAACTCCCATACATCGTGCATAATTATTATCTACACCATAACCTATATGCAAAACCTTTTCATTATTAATATGTTCCGGTTTTCTATTATCAAAATTAGTGTGTTTTTTTATCGCTTTTAAAAGTTCTTCTCTATAAATCAAATATGTCACACCTTTTATTCTATTTTAACCATTTATTGGGGTGTATTAATAATTTATTTATTTTATAATCGCATTAAAATAATCCTAAGATAGATAAAACTCATGTTCTTTTTAACCTTCGGAAGGTGATATATAATAATAATAATTTATACTGTTTAGTTCTTATTAAAAAAACTGCTAGTAATCTTTTAATTTTATATTTATTTTTTTTACAATCATCATAATATGAGCCTTTTGCGGGATTATATTCAATATATTTCTTTATCATTTTATATTTAATAGAAAAAGATGTTTTTATATTTGAAAAATTCAACAATGTATCGGTAAGAAGATTATTATAAAATTTATTAATTTCCAAATATATATCACTGTTTTTCTTTTGTGCAATCAATGTTAAATTTTTATATAAATGTATTCCATTTTCTAAAGAATTAATTTTTATAGATGCTGTTACAGAATTCTTATTTTCACAATAGTAATATAAAATGTCAGGAATGTATACTATTTTTCTAGCATCTAATGTACATGCTAATACTAAATTCAAATCTTCTCCTAAAACAATTCCATTGGTACAATACAATAAATTTTTTCTAACTATTTCACTTTTAATCAATTTATTCCATCTAGCCTGTCCATATCTTTCATTATTAAATAAGTCAGGTATAACGTTTTTTATTATTTCTGCCGATTTAAAAATCGATTTTTTTTCAATTTGATAAAATATTGTTTCATTTTGTGATTTTCTCTTCGCCCCACAAGCAATAATATCAGCATGATAAATCTCTATATTATAATGTAATAACTCATACATTGTAGATTCTATATAATCATCACTATCTACAAATCCAATATATCTTCCCTTAGCTATCTTAACACCATCTATCCATGCCGCCATTGCACCTTCATTTTTTTTATGTATTACACGTATCCTATTATCTTGTCTTGCATATTGATCACAAATCTCACCTGATTTATCAGGTGATCCATCATCAATTAAAATTAATTCAAAATTTTCTATCGTTTGATTTAATATAGAATTAATACACCTTTCAATAAGATTTTCCACCTTATATACAGGCACAATTATACTAATCTTTACATGTTTAAAATCTATCAATTAGACTCGCTCCCAAATTAAAATTCTACAATAAACCAATACTTATTTAACAATTAGTTCTTTTACTTTTTTCCTAAATTCCCTTTTCATAATATAGAAAGTTAATATCCAATACCATTTTCTATTAATGCAAAAAATTATAATATATGATTTTAATATATTTTTGTAATTATGATATCTAAATAAGTCTTTAGCTGGATTGTTTTCACAATATTTTTTCAACATTATACATTTATTGGTTAATGAAATTGGCGCCTTTGCTAAATTTCGAATAGCCGCAATCAACATTGAATTGTAATATAGATCAATTTCTTCATGTATTTTTTTATTCTTTTCTTTCACCATATCATGAAAAGCCTTATATAAAATCAAATTATTTTCAAAATAATTTGGCGTATAAGAAACAGATGTAGATGTTTGGTTCCATTCATAATGATAAAAACACGATGTTAAGAAAATCATTTTTTTAGCATCTAATGTACATGCCAATACCAAATTCATATCTTCACTAATTCTAATTCTCTCATCACAATATTCTAAATTATTCTTAATTATACTTGCCCTATATAACTTGTTAACTCTATAAGGACCATAAATTCCATATTCATACATCCAATAATTTAATAGATTAGGAATAATGTATTTTTCAATTTCAGGTTCTAAAAAAACTGATTTTTCTTTAACAACGTATTGCCTTATTATTTTTTTTTCACCATGATACAAAACCCCGCAAGATACAATATCCGCATTATCCTCTATAACAGTCTTATACATGTGTTCATACATCTCTGATTCGACCCAATCATCACTATCTACAAAACCGATATACTGACCTTGCGCCATATCTATGCCATATTTACAAGCAGCCATTGGGCCTTTATTTTCTTGATGAAAAACTTTAATTCTATCATCTAACATTTTATATTTTTCGCAAATTTCACCACTTTTATCAGGAGATCCATCATCAATTAAAATTAATTCAAAATCGCGTAGCGTTTGTTTTAATATTGATTCAATACAACGACCCACATATCGTTCCACCTTATACACTGGAACAATAATACTAACTAATATTTTTTTTGAATTCATCAATGAATGTTCACTCCCTGCTTAACTCAACCGTTATTAACCAATTCCATTAATATATTTTCAACACATTTTTTCATTGTGTACTTTTCCTTGGATCGCTTATATCCATTATATGCTATATACTTTCTTTCTTCATCATTTTCTAAATAATAATCAATTTTTTTACATAAATCTGTTTCATTTTCAAACTCAACTAAATGTTCCCCCGACTTTAACTCAACTTGATATAGATGTTCAGAATCAACTAATTCAAAAGAACCACATCCTAAAATTTCGAAAGTTCTTGGATTAGGGCCTGAGTGTAGGTTGCCAGCCGAATGGATATTAATGCATATCTTAGTATTTCTATATAGATCGGCTAATTGTTCATCATAAATTGGTTTATCTATTAGGATTTTACTTAGATGAGGATATCTAGATTTAATCTTATTAGACCTAAAATAGTTCCTTACCTTATGTAAAATATTTTTCTCTGGATACAGTGGATTTGTGTATATGATCATTTTTTTATCATTCTTATATGCATATTCGGCAACTGCTTCCAAAAGATTAAACCTTTTCATATTTAAAGCACCAACAAAACATATGTCATATTCTTTCTCATCATAATTATCTTTACAATGAAAAATAGTTTCATCATATCCTAGGAAGGAGTATTTAGCATTCTTCTGACCATAAGTTTTTGATAAAAAATGTATATCAGATGGTTCGTAAGAAAATATTTTATCATAATAATCTATCTGTTTTAAAGCCTGATTATAACAATTAAATTGTATACTATCAATCATAAATAAAGCAGTTTTCACAAATTGTTTTTTTAAGTATTTTAAAAATTCATTATTAATGTCCTTTCCATTTAAGATAATACAACAATCTGGATTAGAATGCTCTACTGCTTTAATAAACTTTTTATTCATTTTCTCATTATATTTAATCTCATAAATCTTTAATCCCAATTTAGCAGCACGAATTTTCCAGTAGGAATTTTCACTATCTCTAAACTCAGTTATCCATATATTTATTACTTCATGCCCCAGTAGTTCACAAGCTCTTACCAAAGAAGCAGCGTAATGGAAATAATTAACGCCTACAATCAATACTTTCACTTTATATGCTCCTCATATTAATTATTTTTGATTGTTTCCTTTTCGTTATAAATAATTAAATCATTTGTGATCAAGTACATACCTAAAAAGAAGCAATAAATTTTAAATAAAATTCTAAGATTACCCAAATTAACGTCAGTCATCCCATGTAGAAAAAAGCCCAAAGTCACACAAAGAAATAGTAAAGACATTAAATCTTTCGTTCTAATCCACCGTATAAAACTTTCCATCGTAAAGTAAACAACCATACAGATATAAGGTAGAATACCTATAATTCCACTTTCAGCTAACGTTTGCATAAATACATTATGCGCATGCCATTGATTTCGCTCTTTAGCTTCAGGTAATATATATTTAGTTCTATATTGTTCCATATAATTACCTAATCCCACTCCAGCAATTGGATGATCACTAAACATATTCCAAGCACTTTTCCACATACGTACTCTTTCAGCGTTGGATTGATAATTATGATCGGTTATTGAATAGAAGCGTTTTTGTAAAGCATCATTGTTATTTATTAACATAGAAGTAGAAGCTAGTACTATAAGTAAAATTGTTATAAGCATTTTTTTATTTTTCATCAATAAAATCAATATAGAAGGAATAGTTAGTGCTAAAATAACCCACGCAATTCTAGTTCCATTAAAAAAAATAACAGGTGTTGAAACAATTAAGCACAAATACAAAATTATTTTACAACGTTTAGCTAATTGATCTTTAAATAAAAAAATGATTGTACTAGGATATAACATAATAAGAAAACCGGCTAATTCCATTGTGTCTGTGGTAAGTCCTGAAACCCTGCTTCCACCCTGATAAAATTCTCCTATAGCGAATAAATTTCCAATAAGAAAAGATATCACAAGAGCAAAAAATAGATTTTTAATTTTTTCTTTTTCTCTAACAAAATATATTAATAGAAATAAAATTAATATCGGGCTTAAAAACCGATCTCGAAACCATTGAAAATTTGTATAATAATTCGCGTTTACATCATTAAGAAAAATTGTACTAAATTTACAAATAAAAAATATGACTAAAATCCAAATATGATATGTTTGCAATTTAATTTTAATTGGACTAAAATAATATCTTATAATACCTAATATTAATATAATATAGCCTAAAAAGTTTGTCCTTAATTCTGTCCAACATATAGTTACCATATATACTAAAAAAATATAGTATATTACGGTATCTAAAATCTCAGCTCTTTTAGTATTCAAAATTACCAATCCTCAATTCTTCATTTGCAAATCTTTCTTATATCTTTGCATTATTAACAATCTATTTTAATACAACTAATTTAAAATACTATCCTTATAAAAATTTATATAATAAACTCGTCTTTAATCTTACTATACTTTTTATTGTGAGGCAATATAATGATATTTTCTTCCATATTTTTTATCTTAATACTCTTAATTATCTTACTTTATTTAAAATTTAAAAATTACATACCAATTTTAATGTATCATCGTATCGCTGATATTCCGGGTGATAGGAATGCATTACCACCCAATAAATTCTGTGAGCAAATGGATTACTTAAACAACAACGGATTCACTACGATAACGATGGAAATGGTCTATGATTTTTATGCAAATGGTAAAAAACTTCCTAGAAAATCTGTACTTCTCACGTTTGACGACGGTTATATGGACAACTTCACAGCAGCACTACCTATTTTAAAAGAAAGAAACATGACTGCTGCTATTTTTCCAATCTCTAATTGGATCGGCAAAAAAAACAAATGGGAAGACTTTAACAAGGAGCAAACCGTAACCATGGATTGGGACCAATTGAAAGCCTGGCAAGATGCCGGGATGGAAATTGCATCTCATACTGCAAATCATCCTTTTCTTGGTCACACGTCGATAGAACAGACAAAATTGGAATTAACAGAGAGCAAAGAACAACTTGAAAAAAATCTACAATGTAAAATTGATTTTCTATGCTATCCCTATGGCAGTTTCAATGTACATACGTGTAGTACTGCAAAAGCAGCGGGGTACAAAGCTGCTTTTGCCATATTTGAACATGTTTCGCTTTGGCATATCGATCTATTCGCACTGCCACGAATCCCGATTCCTTCTAGTCAATCTATATTTGAGTTTAAATTAAAAGTCAGTCGTATACATGTTATTTTTATTGCAATGCGAAAATGGGAACGTAATTTCAAGCGTTGGTTGAGAAAAAAATAAGGTAGCTGCAAATTTGCAGTTGCCTTATTTTTTCTGGTAGAAAAGATCTTGTTGTAAATTCTAAAAAAATATATCTCATCTTAACACAAATACGCCTTCTTCAATGTAATATTTAATTTTTTCTTTTCGACTATAAATTTTTATAAAGAGTCAAAATATTTTCGATCATCTTATCCCTTGAAAATAATTTTTCAACTCGCTTACGCCCTTGTTCGCCCATAGAGCTACATAAAACCTTGTCTTTTTCCAAACTCGCTAATTTTTCATAAAAGCAATTGATAGCATCTTTCTCCACCAAATATCCAGAATGCTCATTGTCGATAACTTCCGGTGTCCCGCCAACAGCATAAGCAATCACGGGTTTTTCCATAGCCATTGCTTCTGCAATCACCAAGCCAAAGGTCTCAAATTTCGATGGTAAAACAACTACATCGACCCCATCAAGCACTTCTTCTACATTCACAATATGCCCCAGCACATGCACACGACTCCTCAAATTATGCTTCCATATCTGATACTGCAGACTCCACTTTCCTTTTCCTTTCCCAATAACCATAAGATGCCAATTCTTTGCATCCGCATAATTTTGTAGCACCTGTAATATGTCCGCATGACCTTTATTATGTAAATTTTTTATGCGTGAAACAATTGCAACCGTAAATGCATCTTGTGGAATTCCGATATTCTCCCGAATCAATCGTACCTTCTCGGAATTAGGTTTAAACCTGTTCAAATCAATCCCGCTATAAATCGTCACCAGTTTTTCTGGTGTAAAACCTTTTTCAATTGCGTACGCACGCACAAATTCGCTTACACAAATAATCCGATCACACTCATTCAGTGTCATCTCTTTCGCATTATGACCAAACACACCATGCGCTGTATATATAGTTGGTATGTGCAGTTTTTTCTTCACCCTTACAGCAACAATACCGGCAGCGGAAGAATTTGCGTGAATAATATCTATTTGATATCTTTTGACGATCTTTTCTATCAAATACGCTGCTAAAGAGGCATTTGCTCTAATAGGAACATAACAATGCTTGATCCCTTTATTCACAAGTTGCTCCGCTAGCAGACCGCCACCTGATGCTACAACTACATTCCATCCAGACTCTTTTAAACCTAACGCAACCGTAGCGACATAAGTTTCCGCACCACCGATATTCATCCTCGGCACTATCAGCAATATATTTTTCATATCAAATCACCTTCTTTTAAAAAGAACTGCAAACAAGATTACAAAAGTGACTGCAACTTTTCAATGACGGGTTCCAATTTTATATCATCCAGGCAATCAAATTTGAATTTGCACTGCCGCTTCCAACAGTGTTTACAAGGTCTTTCGATCTCAATTACATTTTGCGCTTGTTCATATGGTCCATTCCGATTCGCATCCGTTGGTCCCATCAGCATTACTACCGGTTTACCAATCCCTGCTGCTAAATGCACTGTTCCCGTATCTCCACCAACTACAGCCTTAGATTTCTGCATAATATACGCTAACTGTTTCAGTGTTGTCTTCCCCACTAAATCGACTGGTGGTATTTCAGACTCCGCAGTAATTTCATCCACCAATCTACGATCAACAACACCGCCACCGATCACCACAGGAATGAAATGATTTGCATACAAAAAATCCACAAGTTTCGCATATAACGCAGTTGACCAACGCTTATTCGGCCAATTTGCACCTACCGCTAAAACAATATAATCTTGATTTATGTCTGCACCAGACTGCTGCATAATTTGTTTCGCAATATCCGCTTCTTTTTCCGTTACCGTGAGCGGAAACACGACCTTTTCCACTTTACACCCCAAAGCCCTGACTACATCTAAATATCGTTCAACAATATGTCCATTTTGATTGATCCCACAGATTGGTCTGCTAACGAAATGGCTAAACTCCCGCATATTACAGCAACCTAATTTTACAGTCGCACCACTTAAATAAGTAATGATTGCGCTTTTCCCTAACCCCTGCAAATCAAGTGCAGCATCATAGTTTACTTTTCTCAATTCTTTATAAAATCCGGGTAAATTTTTTATAAAGCCATCCACGGATTTAAATTTCTTCTTTTCAAAGAGTAAAATACGGTCAACACAGGGGTTATTTACCAATAAATCATACGCTGGCGGCTCAACAACCCAAGTGATGTTTGCCTCTGGAAAACTTTCTTTTAGTGCATAAGAAACCGGCAATGCATGAATCACATCACCTATAGCACTTAATTTTACAATCAAAATATTTTGTATTAACATAATTATGTCAACCTCATTCTGAAAATAATGATAACCACAAATTCTCAAAACGAAACAACGCATTTTTTAATTGCTTCGTTTTGATTATTGTGGTTAATCTTATGGATACCCTTATTCTACACTTTTTATTTTGTTAATAATATTGGTTGACGAACGTCCTGCTACCAGCGGAACAAATTCAATTTTTCCACCATAGTGCTGCACGATTTCCGCTTCCGGTAATGTTTCCACCGTATAGTCGCCGCCTTTAACATAAATATCAGGACGAATTTTAGCGATTAATTTTTCGGCAGTCTTATCACCAAAAATAACAACACAATCCACAACTCTAAGTGCACCTAAAACTTCCGCACGGTCTATTTCATGATTGATGGGTCTGGATTCTCCCTTAAGTGACCGTACAGAAGCATCACTATTTAACCCAATTACCAAGCAATCTCCAAGTTCTTTCGCGCGTTCTAAATATCTGACATGTCCAGCATGCAGAATATCAAAACAGCCATTGGTAAATACGATTTTTTTCCGCTCTGCACGTAGTTTTTCACACCAAAGTTCAATATCGTTTTCAGTTATGAACATTCCTATACTTCCCCAATCACATTTTTTAATTCAGCTGCACTTACAGTGGCAGTACCAAGTTTGCGTACTGCAATTCCAGCGGCAATATTAGAAATTTCTGCAGCGAGTACAGGCTCTATACCGGCAGCAAGCGCAAGCAACATGGCTGCTACACATGTATCGCCGGCACCGCTCACATCAAAAACTTCGCTAAGATTGGATACAGGAATATGATGCACTGCACCACTTGCTTCAAATAAGGTCATACCTTGATCGCCACGCGTTATCAGAATACCTTTTGCCTGCATTTTTTCTAATAAAATGGCCCCTGCTTTCAGCAATAATTCTTCATTTTCGATCGCAAAACCTACATTAGCTGAAGCTTCGGCATCATTTTGTTTTACATAATCTACACCAGTGAAACTTAAAATATTATACCTAGAATCGACTATGCATGGTATATGATGCTGTTTACAGTAACAAATAATTCGTTTTTTAATATCCTCTGTCAAAGTTCCGCTGCCATAGTCACTCATCACGACACCATCGATATTTTTTAGCGTTGACTCTAAAAAACTCATTAATTTATCTTCTACTACAGAACTCATAGACGTTTTTGGCTCATTATCTATTCGTACGATTTGCTGACTAACAGTGGCCGCACCACCAGCTATAATTCTTGTCTTTGTTATCGTTGCCCAATCTTCTAATTGAAGAAGACCTTCAATGTGAATGTCCTTTTCACTGAAGATTTGCCTGAGACCAGTACCAGCCTGATCATTGCCTACTAACCCAACTGCCCAGACATCACCGCCTAAAGTCGCCACATTATGCACAACATTGGCTGCACCGCCGGCAACGATCGTTCTCTTTGCCTGCTCCAAAACTAAGACTGGCGCTTCACGAGAAATACGGGAAATCATCCCATGCAAATAGACATCAGCAACCATGTCTCCAATCACCAAGATTTTTTTACCTTGAATTTGATGGATTACATCTACTAAATCGCTCTTCACATTATCCTCCTTTACCAATGCGCTACATCGAACTTCACTTTGATTTTATCATCTTTTTCCTGATAATCTTTATGATATGTTAACGTCATATCCCAGCAATGTAAATTATGCTGCCAAGAATAATACATATCTGCAACGCTTCCATTTGCTAAATCAAAACTTTGTGAAATTGAAATCGAATTTTTATCGTCAAACCGGTAACTAATACCACTAGCAAGTTCTTGACCAACATCTGAGTTATCATAGTTAAATAATGAAGTTTGACTATTGTTCTTCGTATAATGGTATCCTGTATAAACATTGATTCTATCATTTACTTTTTTGTATAAAGTCGCATCATATTTCATTGTATTGATTTGCGAACCATCATAAGATTCCTTTACAATTTCATACCCTGTACCAAGTGATAAAGTAAATGTCTTACTCAAATGAATCGGATCACGGCTAAAATATAGTGTATAATCTTGGTGCCAACTTGATTTATCGCCATCACGCCACTTACCATATACTGCATCAAAGTCGTATTTCCAAGGTCCACCCGCAATACGTTTCGTGGCATATTTAAATTCTAGTTCTGGTTCTTTTTTCATCCAATCATCATCATCATCCAAATAATCTCCCGCTCTTAGCGTGAGCGTATAATTTGGATCATATTTTGTAATTTCGTAGTCATTTTTAAAATCATGCTTACTGTAATAGCCAATATTAGCTTCCGCTATAATCGTATCTGCTAATGGATATTGGAAATTTTGAGTGACATAAACACCATTATCACTATTGTAACCAATTCTAGGAAAAGCGCTCTTTTGTTTGTTCTTACCAATTTTAGTTTCATAACGTGGCGTTGAATAGATAATTTTATCCTTAATTAAGAATTGTGCATCGTAGGCGACCATTTTATCATCCGGCCAAATTTCTATTTTTTTTGCCCGCATATGATAATCCGGTTTTTTTGCCGGACATTTTGTTACTGTGCCATTATAAATAATATATTCATCTGGCAAAAATTCAATGTGTTTTGCAGTAACATGTTTTTCATAATCAACGATGCCTTTCGCTTCCCCCATATTACCAACATGATCTTGATAGTTATAGAAAGTAGCATAACCATCTAAGTTCATTCCTGGCTGCATAATCTTCGCTTTGCCATCTATATTGACCTCTGTACGTTTCGTATTTCCGCGAATATCATCTGCATAAACCGTTGCCGGATCTTGTTTTATTACCACATTTCCCTTTGCATACACATCGCCAGTTTGATTATCAAAAGAAATATCATCTCCCTCTATCGTCACTGGAACAGCTGGTTTTTCAAGGTTTTCTTGATCTTTTTCTACTGTTGCACCCATATCATTTGTTGTTTCTTCAACATGAACTGGGACATTGTCGTTTGCTTCTGCAGCCTGTCCTACCATATTGGAGCCAAGTATTGTATATAAAGTAATCAAACCACAAAGGATCTTATTTTTTCTTGCCATATAGTTCTCCTATTCTAATCCAAGAAAATTTCTTAGCACCTACTATTATCATTTGAAAAAATTAAGAAATAATTCTTAACTTAGTTTTATTCTACAAATATACCGTATTTCCTGCACTAAATCTATCGGTAATATGTAGAAAACCACAAAGATCGCTAAAATCAGCGCGATCTTTGTGGTTTATTATACAACTTAATTAAATGTGGTTTGCGATTGCACCCCATGCACGATGTTTTCTTCTTTTGTTTGAATATAGATTTCTGTACCTTCTGGAATATTTACCTGTTTACCTTTAACAAAAGCGCCCCCGACAATCCCGATTGGTCCTAAGATTGCCAATCCTGCTACCGTAGCTCCCGCGGCAATCGCCATAGATTCGGTTTCTTTTTTGGCTTTATCGCCCAAAAAGGTACTTACTTCTGAGCCATCGATTGCAGTAATAGAAGAAAAATCAATATCCACTTTCGCATCACGTCCAAAATTTTGTGCTTGTGATACTTTTGTTATTTTACCATTTCCTTCGGCTCCCTTGGCAAACACTAAAACGCCATTCATCACTACATCTTCAGCAACTTGATATGTAACGATATCCCCAACCCGCGCTGTTTTGCTCTCAATTGGTGTAACCAATTTTATTTTAACCAAAGTATCCGCAGGAATAATTTCGTCCGATACATCTACAGACCCATCAGCAAAAGCCAATGCTGCTAAATTACTAATACGATCATTGTATGCGCCTACTTTTGGATTCCCCTCAATTACTGTTTCCAAATGTTCTATTCTATTTTTCATAGCTGTATTCGTCACACTATGTGTTATCGCCCATTCAATCCCATTTACCTTTGTCAGCATGGATGGATGTCCCGCTGAATTATCCAAAGCTCCATTATATAAATTATCAACTCTCGAAACGATTGCTCCATCCATGGAAGTACCATATACATCCTTTTCTAACTTCGAGACACGTTCAAGTAATGCTCCTGTTTGGTCATTGCCATACAAAGTCTTTTCTACTGTAGACATTTTATCCATTACTGTCATCTCTGCTGTCGCCTGGGCTGAAATAATCGTAGTAAACATAAACATGAATACTAGTGCCATCGCTATCGTTCTACGAAACATATATTAGAATCCCCCTTAAATTCATATTATTATTGTATAAACTTCTAAATTTATTTACAAAATCCTGCAATCACAAAAAGAAAAGCATGATATCCTAAAAATACCATGCCTTTATTTTATAGATAATTTAAAATATATCGATTGGTTTGCGCGCCTATCAGATTTTCACATCAATTTGGGCAGATACCCCTACACCTTGTACACGATTAAAGCTGGTTGGATTTTTACTGTCGATTGGAATCAATGCTTTGATTCTGAATTTATCGCCGCTGAAATTCCCTTCAATCTGCAATACTGCTTGGGTTTGATCTACGGATGCTTGAGGTCCAGTAATCTGTGCGGCACCAGTATATGTACCACTCCCCACGACGATAATTGGTACAACCTTGGTTGCATAATCACTGCTAACAGAATGTTTCGCAGTCAATGTATTGATAAAATTATTTAATGGTTCAGCAAACTTGTCCACTAGAATCGCGATACCGCCAACCTTTAAAATACTCCCAAAACTAAATGCTTGGGTCGTTTGTATAGCAATAGTAGAAACAACACTCAAAGCAACAACTGATGCAATTAAGGTTTTCTTCATACTCATATCGAAATACCTCCTAAAAATATATTCATTAATTGTATTCGACACAAGAAGAAAAACCCCTTCTTATGTAAAGTCGTTCTTAAATCTCACTAAAGTTTTTTTTGCTACTATATACGCAAAAAGAGCTTATGCCAATTGGCATAAGCTCTTTCAAATTGTCTAAGATTAGAATTGGAATTCGATACGACCGAATACTTTTTCTACATCATTTTCACCATTAATTTTTTCACCATCAAAGTAAACAAGTTTAGCTAAGATGTTTTTATCAAGCATGTAATCCACGCCAACTTCTGTACCTTTTTCAGCGAAACCAACACCATCATAAGTTGGAGCAACAGAAGCAAATGAACCGATTTGACGATATGCTACCCATGCACCGAAAGAACCTGGTGCATTAGATTCTGCACCTTTATAAGTTAATTGTACACTATATGCGTCTTCATTGTCATCATTTGTACCTTCAGCTGCATCTAAACTAGATTGTGCATATAAACCACCGAAAGTAAGATTATTGTTAAATTTGTAATCAAAACCTAAATTCCAAATAGAATTGGTATCATCTACCCCTTCACCATCTAGGAATCCTACACTATTACGAAGATTGTAATATCCAGCACCTAATGAAAGTTTATTTGTTGCATCATATCCAAATTGGATTGCTGCATAATCACTTGTACCATAAAGATTTGCATCCGTATTAGTCAATCTTTTAACTTCATCATTTGCTGAATAATTATCACCATGTAAACGTCCAACAGTTACTATAGTTTTTAATGCCTTTCCAAATTGGAATTCAGCACCACTAACTTCAGTATCCATGATTAAACCGCCGTTAGTTAAGTGTTCAGCATCAAATGTGCCGAATTTACCTAATTTTGCATTTGCACCAAATAATGGTCCTTCTGCATAGGCTTGCTTAAGTTCTGTATCTCTATCGGAACTATCATTATCTAAATCAGCTTCAGATTCAAAACGAGCTTTTACTGCCCAATCATCATTTACGGCAGCATTCATGTCTAAACGAATCGTGCCTGTAGCTTCGCTTCCATCGTCATGACTATCAATTTCTGTATGCGTACCATCTAAACGTAAGAAACCAGTGAATTTCACGTTGTCAGTTTTCTTTTCAAGCGCTGAAACACGAACACCTAAGTTGTTTAATTCATCTGCATATTCTGCAGATAATTTGTCAATTGTAGCTTTGTTTGATGAGCTAACGCCTTCTTTAGCCATAGCTTTTGCTACCATTTGAGCCATTTCATAACGCGTAATTTTTGCATCACCACGGAATGTGTTATCGCCATAACCTTCGATTACACCTTCGTGTGCTAATTTAGCAACTGCATCATAAGACCAATGGTCTGTTGGTACATCGCTAAATGGATTTGCAGCAGCAAATGTTGTGCTTGCTGCACCGATTACGAGTGCTGAAGTGATTGCAGCAACAAGTGTTTTTTTCATGAGAAAATCCCCCTTAAAATAAATAATATTTTTTTGAGCCTTTACTTTAAGGTGAGAACGAATTTTAGAGTATCCACGTTTCCTCTTAAACTTTTCTCCCCTATTAAGTTCCAGCTCTGTATATAAGATATACTTTAAATAAAGTATATACTCATATCTAAACTAAAGATAAAGTGTATGTAAAAATCTTAATAAATACTTAACCTTTATTTGACAATCACTTTACTTTTAGTATAATACCACTTTTTCTCATGGAAAACAATAGACAAATTTCAAAATTCTCATAAAAAAGGACCTTCTGCCTAAACAGAAAGTCCTTTTATTATAGTTATTCTTAGAAGGAGAATTGCAGACGACCGAAGATTTTTTCAACATCTTTATCGCCATCAACTTGTTCACCATCAAAGTAGTTTACATATGCCATGATATTTTTATCTAACATATATTGTGCTCCAAATTCAACACCTTTTTCACCATAGCCAACGCCATCATAAGTTGGGTGGAAAGATGCTGCTTCACCGATTTGACGATATGCAAGCCACATTCCAAAAGATCCAGGAGCACTTTGTTTAACACCTTTATAAGTTAATTGTGCACCATAAGATTCTTCTATATCGCTATCTTCAGCATCAATATCAGATGCTGCATACAAAGCGCCAAAAGTAAGAGTTTTATTTAATTTATAATCAAAACCTAAATTCCAAATATTATTTGTGTCTTCGTCACTACCAAAAGCACTATCATTTTTTAAGTGATGATAACCAGCACCAATTTTCAATTTATCCGTTGCTTTGTAATCAAATTGAATTGCTGCATAATCACTAGTACCATAATAGCCAGCACCATCAGGACGAGCTACACCTGCATCATCAGCTTTTTTAGCTGCTTTAGCTGCATTAGATGTAAAATCATAATCGCTTTGTGCAAGGCGACCAAGAGTTACTGTAGTTGTCAATGCATTGCCCTTCCAAGCAAATTCAGCACCTTCTACTGGATTATCTAAAAGCAAACCGCCATTTGTGTAACCAGCGTTATCAAATCCACCGAATTTACCTAATTTTGCAGTTGCGCCAAATAAAGGACCTTCTGCATACACACGTTTTACTTCAGTTTTTCTGTCTTTAGATGAAAGATTATCATTGTCAAGATCTGCATCGGAATCAAAACGAGCTTTTACTGCCCAGTCGTCATTTACAGTAGCTGTCATATCTAAACGAACTTTAGCGGTAACAGCACTTCCATTATCTACATTATCAGTTTCTTTATGGCTACCATCTAAACGTAACAAACCATTAAATTTCACGTTGTCAGTTTTCTTTTCAAGAGCTGAAACACGAACACCTAAGTTGTTTAATTCATCTGCATATTCTGCGGATAATTTGTCGATTGTAGCTTTGTTTGCTGAGCTAACGCCTTCTTTAGCCATAGCTTTTGCTACCATTTGTGCCATTTCATAACGAGTGATTTTTGCATCGCCACGGAATGTGCCATCGCCATAACCTTCGATTACACCTTCGTGTGCTAATTTAGCAACTGCATCAAAAGACCAATGATCTGTTGGTACATCGCTGAATGGATTTGCAGCAGCAAATGTTGTGCTTGCTGCACCGATTACTAGTGCTGAAGTGATTGCAGCAACAAGTGTTTTTTTCATGAGAAAATCCCCCTTAAAAATATAAAATAATTTTTTCGAGCTTTAAATTTTAGGAAAGATTTTCCGACAAAAAATTTCTAGAGTCTCCATGTTTCCTCATAAATATTTTTTATCTTCTCATCTTTTCCATCTATGTAACGCTCTTATTTCGAATTCTACATGATAAATCACAAGTTTGCAAGCAAATAATTGGAAGAATGATTAAAATTTTGTTAACTTTCTGTTATTTTTCAAAAATAATTAAATAATTGCTCTAAATAATACAAATAAATGCCATAAGTTCCTAAATATTTAGGGCTAAAACGATCTAAACGTGCTTTTTACTTCCGTAATAACGTTCGGCTAAAATAACAGCTACATAATCATCTACTGGTACCGGTGGAACTTGCATCCCCGTAGGAATCAAACGTCTTAAACCACGTGGCGGATGACTTTGCCAATAACGAATTTTTGCGGCATCCGTTGTCCGATATTCTTCTACGAGTTCAATCTTAACATCTGAAGGTGTAGTACTTTTTTCCACTTGCTGCTTGGCTGTATCACTGGAGGTTCCATTTCCTAAAAGAATTTTTTCTATTTTATATTTTTCGAGTAGTGTTTTTATTTTATTTTCTAAATCTATTGTAAAAATAACTTCTTGATATAAAACTTTTTTGCTTTGTTCAACAACTGCAATTCCGCATTTTTCTCTGCCCGGATCAATAGCAATCACTTGGGTTGGCATAATTTCACCTTCTATTTTTTCTCAGTCTATCATCTATACTGTACGCATTCGATAGCTTAAAGTCAATAATGATATAATCTTTCCGCCCCAAGCCGCATTCATCCTTCGGAACGTATTTTTCCGGAAAAAGCCGGGGACGAAAAGCAAACGAAAGCCGCCGCACTGAATGTGCGGCGGCTTTGTGTTCAAGAATACTTCTCTTTGGATGTTATTTTTTAGAATTTTACGTTTAGATAAGCTGCTGTACGATCTTGGTTTTTGTCGCCAGCTTGGTTTTTGAAGTCTTGGTATTTAAGAGTTAAAGTTGTGTTGTCAGCAACTTCTCTTGTATATTTGTATTCCATACCTTTGTAGCCTTCATTGAAGAAAGATACATTACTGATATCACCAGAATTGTTGGAGTAGTTTGTAACTGCGCCAGCTTCAACATCTTTATAAGTTGCAGATAAGCCAAGTTTGTTGAAGTTTACGCCGTAAGCGATTGCATCATCACCGGAATTATCTTCTTTGTTGTATTCTGCATTTAAGCTAACATTTTTCACTAAGTCAAAGGATGCATTTGCACCATAGAATTCTTTGTCTGTACCATCAGTTGCTTGTGCATCAGCTTTGATATAGTTCAAGTTAAAGATACCACTTTGTAATTCAGCACCATATAAACGATCTTTTTCACTTGTTTGGTTACCAGCAAATACTTTTAAGCCACCAATTTCAGATTGGATACCATTGATTTTATCGTCTAAAATCATACCAGTACCTACAAGAACATCTTGACGACCAATTGTGTTTTCTAAGCCAAGTGCATGGAAACCTACATTTGCAGTATCTAATTTGATACCATCAGACTCGCCATTGTAAGAAATGTTACCACTGGATAAACGAGTGTTGAATGTTAAATCATCGTTAATTTTACCTGTAACACCAATACGTGCTCTGAAATCAGTATCATCGCTGCTATTATCGGTAGCACCGTAACGAATACGAGCGTCACCAGTAATTTTTGCACGTTCTTGTTCTGCTTTTACTTCATCAACTGCAATACCCATATCTTTTAATTCACTGGAAAATTCTTTTGCTAATTTTTCTACTGTTGCTTTTTGATCACCATCTAAATCTTTGTGCATAGCTTTTGCTACCATTTGTGCCATTTCATAACGAGTAATTGTTTTATCTCCTTGGAAAGTGCCATCGCCATAGCCTTCAATTACTCCATCTTTTGCAAGTACTTCTACTGCATCATATGCCCAGTGTCCTTGTTCAACATCAGCAAATGGATTTGCAAATGCAGGTACTGCAAACGCTACTGTAAGTGCAGTCGTAACTGCCATTTTTAATAAACTCTTTTTCATTGTCTTCGAGATCCCCCTTGAATTTTTTCTTAAAATTTTGCCTGGCCTATGGCCGACATCCAAGGGACTTGCATTTGATCCTTACAACTTTTACTGAGTATCCACGTTTCCTCAAGCAAACATTATAATCATCTCTTGCTGTCTCTTGTTGTCCCTACAGCTTTTTTGTAGGTATGTACGAAGAAATTTTCAAGGTAGGTTCTATTTTATTGAAACTATATGTGGAAACCATATGTGGGAGATATCAGACTGACTAGTCGTTCAGCGCTGTGTATTTTATTTCATGTTTACATAATTCTATTTTTCTATCAAAACTCCTGCTTATAAGTGCGTGTAATTATTTCCATATTTCTCGGTATTTTGAACGACTAGTCAGTCTGACAAGAAATCAATTTGAATTCTTTTATATTTACATAATTCTATAAATCTTTTCTTTTTCCTTCTTAAACTTCTGTGTAATTTTTTCCATATACCTTGGTATAATCAATCTTATGTGTTGTAAATAAAATTGATTCGCTTTGATTTTATATTTACATAATTCTTTATTTCTTCTTATTCTCCTGCTTTTATAGGTTGGTAATATATGTAACACTATATTGCTTTCAATTAAAAAAAGTCCATGGCATTACAGCTACGAAGCATACCATGAATTCTCGCATACTACTAACCTTTAAGACCTTTCTTTTGGCATCGCATCAAAAGAAACAAAAATGCTAGGCCTAAGGCCTCCAAAATACTTGAAAAAAGACTGACTTGCTAAAATCCTTAGCTCGCTTCGCTCAGACAAACGGATTTCTTCACGCAAGCCAGCCTTTTTTCATCCTTCGGAACGTATTTTTCCGGAAAAGGCCGGGGAACGAAAAAACTGCCGCAATTAAAATGCGACAGCTTTATATGACATGATAAATATAGAATTTATATGATTTAGAAAAGTATCCATTGCCGTTCCACTTATAAACTAGTGCGAAGATAGGCTGTGGGCTGGTGAGAAGTGCTCAGATGCTAGGCGCATAAAAGAGTTGCGAAGGAGTCGTACTGGTGTACGTCGACGAGCAGCACTTTTATGCAACAACGCAGATGAGTGCTTATCGCCTGCCCACGGCCGATCTGTCCCTGTCCACAGGTTAAGGTTGTCGAACTCGCACATTCAGCCGTAGCGGGCCTGCGGCATTTGTATCCGTTGCGGCAGTAGCGATAAGTTCAATTTCGCCGTTTACATTTTCCAGACTATTAACGATATCGTAAAATTGAGAACCACTCATCACACCGATTGTACCCTGCAGCGGATCTGGAATCATGCCTTTATAAATTGCAGCTGCATTTACCTTTTTAAGAAAAGATAGCACAATATCTTCTGCATTGCGTTCTTTTGCATTGACTGTAATTGTTTCTCTGAACACAATCTGTCCCTCTTTATAGACTTGTTTGTTCGGATAAAGTTCAACATTTACGCGCACCGGTTCACCATAAATAATATTACCGGCCGCAACTAAACGAACGATCATTTCTTTATCATTTTGATTGATCTGTCGAACGGTCTGTTCAAACTCATCTTTCGAAAGCCATATTACGTCTATATTTTCTTTAATTCCAAGACGTTCTAAAACCGTTTGATTTGCTTCAGTTAAAATTTTAATGAAACTTTCTATCGTTTTATCGGGAATTTCATCTGCATGGATTGTACCATTTAAGATGACTTCACCAGCCCGATATGCAATGTCGCCTTCACGCACGAATTGAATCCCTTGATTTAATTTTTTTGTCAAAACATTAAGCCGCTCGACATCGCTTTCGAGTGCCTTTTGTTCTTCACTTAAACTCGCTACACGCGCATCTAATTCCTGCTTAGTTTCTTCTAATTGCCTCTTCGTATTCTCCAATTCAGCAATTTGTTGTTGAGATTTTTCCAAATCATTGCTGGCAATCTCATAGTCTTCTTGTGCTTGTTTTAATGCTTCTAAGGTCTGTGCACGTTCTATATTTGCCTTATCAAGATCCAACTTTACATTTTTTAAATTGGATTCTGTAAGTTGAATTTGCTGATTTAGCTTTTCCATACCAAAAAGTGCTGTACGAACATTTTTTGAGGTTAAAGCAAGTACGCCAAGGGTAGAGGACGTAATGAGTATCCCGGTGATAATCGTTACAATAATAGAGGTGTGCTTAGGTCTGAGCCCAAACATGGATAATTTCTTTTTACCGACTTTTGTACCCAACTTATCACCAATATAGGCAATCACACCACCCATGACAATCAATATAAGAATTAATACAATACCATACACTCTCTATCCCTCCTTTACATAAAAAGAACCACAAAGTAATCATAGTACACAAAAGGAGTAAAATTCAACCCTTCCTGCAACTTTTTCTTTGCGGCTGATCTTTTTCTTATTTTTATCGTGCAGCTTTGCGGATTAAAATAATGCCAACCAACGTTCCCAAAATATTTGGTATCCAAGCTGCAATAAGCGGCGGCATCGTTCCGCCTTGTCCTAGCGCACTAAAAACTGTCATAACTGAATAATAGATAAAAATAACAATGATGCTAAGACCAAAACCAATAGAAGAACTCGTCCGATTTGGCTGCAGGCCTAGCGGTACACCAACTAAAGCAAACACAAAACTTGCAAACGGAATGGTAATTCTCTTATATAACTCGGATTCAAGTTTATTGGTGGATACCGCTTGCGCTTTCAAAGCTTTAATTTGATAACGCAGCTCACGCATTGTCATTTCATCAGGATCTTTTTGTTCTCTCACCAATTGCTTAGGGTTTTGCTTGATTGGCAAGATTTGCTGCGTAAACTTTAAAGTACGCTGTACATTTCCTTCTTCAGATAGTTCATTTAGAATTCCCGTGTACATCGTCCAATGATCCGCAGTCCATTCTGCTCTTTCAGCATTTTGAACGCGAACGAGTTTTCCCTTTTCAAATTCCTGCACAGATACACCATACATTGCAGTGGTATCTGCATCATAACGACGTGCGTAGGTGAGTCTTTCTATCTCACCGCCCGTAATCTCTTTTAAGACCAGATGTTCCTGCGATTTTGGTGCAGTATTACCTTGAATTTCGTAAAATACAATATTATTATAGGCCTGATTTGCCTTAGGAACGACATGTTCATTAAATAAAATTGCAAAGATACTAACAAAAAGTGCAACGACAAAAACCGGCATAGCAATGCGATAAAAGCTGATTCCGCCTGATTTCATCGCTGTAATTTCACTGGATGCGGATAATCTCCCAAAAGCGAGTAAAGCTGCCAGCAGCATAGACATTGGAAATGTCAGTACGATGATGCCTGGCAGACTATAAATAAACAATTGAATTACAGCTTGAACGGAAGCACCATATTGCGTAACATATTGTGCAATCCGAAATAAGGTACTAGACCCAATGAAAACACTGGAGAAAGCAAAGATACCAAAAATAAAAGTTCCGATTAATTCCTTCATAATATACTGATCTAAAATCCGCATTACATATCTCCCTATAAACTAAAGTTTTCACCTAAATAGAACTTCTTGGCTATTTCACTGTTGGCTATGGTATCGCTATCGCCTTCTAACAATATTTTACCTTGGTTTAAAATATAAGCACGATCCACAATGCTAAGTGTCTCACGTACATTATGGTCTGTGATTAAAATGCCAATACCGCGTTTACGCAAATACGCAATAATTGCTTGAATATCCGATACCGCAATCGGATCTACCCCGGCAAATGGCTCATCGAGTAAAATAAAACTTGGATCTGTCGCTAAACACCGTGCAATTTCTACCCGCCGTCTTTCCCCGCCGGATAATTCCGTTCCTTTTCGCTGCCGGACATGCTCAACATGAAACTCTTTCAACAGGCTCTGCATTTTATTCTCGCGGTCTTTTTTCGACAATGGCGTCGTTTCTAAAATCGCCATGAGATTTTTCTCGACCGTCAGTTTACGAAAGATGGATGCCTCCTGCGCAAGATATCCAATACCATACGTTGATCTTTGGTACATCGGCATACGGGTTACATCATCATTCGAAATAAACACCTTGCCAGATGTAGGTTGTTCCAATCCGACAATCATATAAAAGGTTGTTGTTTTTCCTGCTCCGTTCGGTCCAAGCAAACCAACAATTTCTCCTTTTTCGACCTTTAAAGAAACACCATCAACTACATTTCGTTTTTTATAAGTTTTTATGAGATTTTTTGCTTCTATAAACATGCTCTTGCCTCATTTCGAGGTTAAATTTATTCAGGTTGTACAACGATTTGTTTTTCTTCCGCTGGTTTGCTATCGGCTAAATACAACGTGAGCGTTTTACCACGTAATGTATTGCCATCCTGTATAGCTACAGCATTGCCCGAAAGCACCATTTTACCTCTTCGCTCTTGCCCGCTATAATAAGTCGCGGTATCGCCTGTCGCATCTAAATTTTTCGTTTGGCTCACGATATGCACATTTCCTGTGCCAACTGCACGATTCTCTGCCATATACATTTCAAGTTTGTCAGATGTCATCGTTCCGTCAGGATCGACAATACGCGCATTAGAATTTATTATAGCATACTCTTGATCGCTAAAATAGTCTACTTGCGGACCATATAAAGTACTGGTACCTTTTTTCATCACAACATTCCCGATCGCAACGATATGATTTTCATCAAGAGAATTTACGCTTTCCGAAGTCATATCAATATCCTCTTTTACAAAATGCACCCCGCCAGTAACTTTACCTACTTTGGTCTTCGAATTATATTCAGCTTGCACGCCTGTTACGACAGCATTTTCCTGCATCATTTTTACCGAGCCAGTCGCTGTCATGATACCAGTCGCCGAATCATATTCAATTACATCGCCATAAAGCTCTACTGGTTTATCACCTGCTGCATACGCACTTGTCATCATAGCGCAAGCAATCATTGTCAACATAAATTTTTTCATATGCATCATTGAGTCACACCTCCTTTTATAATATGTGCATTTCCGGCTACTTTTACTTTAACAACGCCTGCATCACTCTCTATTTTATCGCCAGTCAGCACCGTATCATCACGGGTCACAATAACATTTCCTTCTCCCTGAAATATCTGATTTTGACTTTGCCAAATAACAGTTTTTGCTTGAAATGTTGCACCATCACTGCTCTTTGCCATCACTTCTCCTTGCATGGTAATATCTTTTGTCTTATGATCATACAAAGCTTGTGGTGCTGTTAATGTAACTGTTTGTCCATTCTCTTGATAAAAAATCCCCTGGATATTTTTTAAAATTGCGTTTTTTGTATTTGTTTCAATCTCAATGGTTTCAGCTGTTAAATCCCAAATCTTTTTACCGTCTTTCTCTTCACTTAAGGTATTCCCTTGATAAGACATGGTAACTGGAGGCTCTTCAACCTTTTTATCTTGGTCTGGTACATGAATCTCTTCGGAAAAAGCCCAATATAATACACCTATAACAGCAATACAAACTGCTAGGATTAAACCTATGATTTGTTTATTCATGTTCCACCTGTTCCTTCGTGGTATGTCTTTGTTTTTGTTTCTTCATATCGGGTGTTGTATTCCAGCGTTTTTGAAACCAAAGCCATTGTGTCGGATGTTCGCGAATGGTAGTTTCGAGAATACGCGTCATCTTCACCGTGAAATCATAAAGATCTTGTTCTTCATTGCCATGATCTTGATAGTATAATGGCTCATGAATGATCACTTTATGCTTTCCGTCAGGTTTGCGAACAATAAAACACGGAATTACAGGAGACTTAAATCGTTTCGCAAAAACAGCTGGTCCCAGAGGAGTTGAAGCTGGTTTCCCTAAAAAATCAATAAATGCCCCGCTTGGGCCTGCATCCTGATCGGCAAGAAATCCCAGCGTCTTGCCCTTTTTCAACGCCTTTGCTGCTCCAACAAGTTCTGTCGTTCCGCGTGAAAATACTTCGACACCGACCATTTCACGATATTCATTTAAAAGAACGGTATGCTGATCATTTGGTTGACGCTTGATAATTGCCGTAAGCGGAATATCCGAAAAGGTAAGTGCAGCCGATAACCACTCCCAATTACCAATATGTGCAGTTAAAATAACAACACCGTGTCCTTCAGCCAATGCATTTTTAAAGCGATCCATATGTTCTATTTCCATATACTCCGTAAAATTATGCCGCTTTAAATTCGGCATATACATAATTTCAAGAAATGTTCTGCCAATATTAATGAAAGAATCTAAACAAATCTTTTTTGCTTTCTCTTCAGAAACTTGCAAGCTTTCCATCATTTGTTTGATCGCCCGCTTACGTTGTTTTGCAGCAATCTGATAATATATCCCACCTAAGATTTTGCCGAGCCACAACAATACACGATGTGGCAATAAACACAATACCCAACTGATAAATTTTAAAACTCTATATTGCATAGATCGCCACTCCTTTCAATCGTAAACAAATTATTTGAATAAACCCACTTAACTATAAGTGGGTTTATCTTCTCTATTATATACTATTTTGAAGATTATTGCTGAATTTCTTCGATCGAGTCTCGGTTAATATAGGAAGCAATAATATCATCCCATTTATTTTGTGCTTTTAAGATCAGTTCTGAGATTTCTCTCACCGCGCCATTTCCACCATTGGCTCTAGAAACATAGTGTACCATATTTTTGACTTCTTGTACTGCATTATTAACGGAACAAGCAAAACCAACTTGAACCAATACAGGCAGATCCAATAAATCATCACCAACATAAGCGATTTCATCTAACTGCAAATGATACTTTTTTTGCAAATCTTTGAGTGCATAAATTTTATCGTTATTGCCTTGATACACATCCGTAATTTTCAACTCTTGACTGCGAATCATAACAATATCAGATTTTCTTCCCGTAATAATCGCTGTTTTAATTCCTGCATTATGCAATAAAGAAATTCCCATTCCATCATATACATCAAAATTTTTAAACAGTTCCCCATTTTTGCTAAAATTCAATTTACCGCTCGTCAAAACACCGTCTACATCAAAAATAATAACTTTTACCCTACCGGCTCTATCCATAAAATGCATTTCATCACTCCCTGCTACAAAATAAGCACAAAACTTTTTTATTTAACAATATATCGTATTAATAATACGAAACTTTATTTATGTCTGCGAACCACTTGATCAATTGCAATTGCATCTTTTAATATATCTTCTAGTTTGTCCAAATATACCATATTCGGGCCATCACAAAGCGCTTCTTCAGGATTATCATGCACTTCCATAAATAGAGCGTCCACACCAACACCAACTGCAGCCCGTAATAAATATTCAACATATTCACGATTTCCAGCAGATTTTGTCCCTGCACCTCCCGGAAGCTGTACACTATGCGTTGCATCAAAAACGACCGGATAGCCAAAAGAACGCATAATCGGAAAACTTCGCATATCTACGACAAGATTATTATAACCAAAACTTACACCACGTTCCGTAAGCATAATGTTTTCGTTATCACCCTCACGGAGTTTCTCTATCACATTTTTCATATCTTTTGGGGCCATGAACTGCCCCTTCTTTACATTGATCGTTTTCCCAGTTTTCGCTGCTGCATAAAGTAAATCCGTTTGACGGCAAAGAAATGCCGGAATCTGCAGCACATCCAAAATTTTTGACGCTTTTTCAATTTGTGATGAACAATGGATATCACTGACAATCGGTACTTGTAATTCGTCTTTTATTGCTTTTAATATTTCTAAACCTTCCTCTAAGCCCGGTCCGCGAAAACCAGCATACGAAGAACGATTTGCTTTATCAAAAGAAGCTTTAAAAATATAGGGAATCCCTAATCTCTGTGTTATAGCCTTGATTTCACGACCAATTTTCAGACTGCGTTCTAACCCTTCTATTACACAAGGCCCTGCCAATAGAGCTAGTGGTTGTCCAGCCCCAATTTTTATATCACCAATGTTAATTGTATGCAATTTTGTTACCTCTCTTTTATCAATTGTCCATGTAGTTCGACTATTTTTTTGCTTCAAGCTTTTCATAGATTTCATTTACTAAGAGTAAATCATCTTTTGTATCTACACCGACAAAGCAAAAATCCGTTTTTAATACTTTAATTTTATAGCCATTTTCTAAAACACGAAGCTGCTCTAAAGACTCTGTACGTTCAAGTGGCGTTGGTTCCATAGCTGCATATTTCAGCAAAAACTCACGACGATACGCATAAATGCCAATATGCTTATAAACAGGAACTTGATGATCATTGCGTGGATATGGCATAAGAGAACGGGAAAAATATAAGGCATAGCCATTTAAATCCGTAACAACTTTTACCGCATTTGGGTTATTCTTCTCTTCTTCCTGCATCGGCGTCATAACGGTTGCCATTTGCAATGTTTCATCATCAAATGCAGTTGCCAATTCGTCAATAATACTTGGTTCAATCAGAGGTTCATCCCCCTGTACATTGATGATCACATCTACATCTGTATATTTTCTCGCAACTTCCGCCAAACGATCTGTACCATTCGTATGATTCGCGGATGTCATCATAACATGTCCATGGAAGTTTTCTACCGTTTGAAACACAGCTTCATGGTCTGTCGCTACCAAAACTTCCGTAGGCTTTTTTGCTAAACTTGCGCGTTCATAAACACGCTGAATCATTGGTTTTCCGGCAATATCCGCCAAAGGTTTGCCTGGTAATCTCGTTGAAGCATATCTTGCTGGTATCACACATAAAATTTTCATTAAACTTCCTCCTCAAAATGATCTTTTATTTTTGTATTTTATCTTTTAAACTTTTACGAATAAACTCGATAAATGGTGCCGCGCCTTCTTGAAACGTAATTTCAATACTCAAAATATAAATAGGCAATTGCCGATTGGAATAAATCGCTTCTGCCGGGATCTTCACCGCATCTTTGTCAGTAATAATAATTGCCTCTGCACCTTGTTCATGGGCTTTGTCCAGCACTGCCTGCATTTCTGCCATCGTATAGCCATGATGATCCGGGAACCGTATACTATCAATCAAGACAGCGCCAATATTACTAATGGTTTGTTCAAATGAAGCCGGATTACCAATTGCCGATACAGCAATGACTTGCTTGTCTTTCAAAGTATCCACATCGATAATTTTACTTGGAATATCTTTATACCAATCAGCGATTTCAATAAAACACTGAGGCCTATGGATACTTTCTACAAGAACCGCATGGTCATTATAGCGTGCAACCGTTTCTTTAATTCTTTCACAGGCACCTGCTTCTGCTTGATCAACCTTTGTTAATAGACACACATCGGCACGATTCAAATGTGAAAGCGGTTCTCTTAAGGTCCCACGCGGCAACATGTAATTGTTGCCAAAGACATTGATCGCATCGATCAGTAAAATATCTAAATCTCTGATTAATTTCCAATGTTGGTATCCATCATCCAAAATCACCACTTGTGCATTGAGTTTTTCAACTGCATACTTTCCGGTTTTCGCCCGATCCGCTCCGATCAAAACTGGTACTTTGGGCAAATTTTTCGCAAGCAGAAATGCTTCATCGCCGGCTTCAGCCGCTGACATATAAATCTTTTTCCCATCCGAAACAACGCCGACTTTGCCCTTCCACTTTGCCCGGTAACCACGATTTAAAATCACCACACGATAGCCCATATCACGTATGACCAAGGCAAGTTTTTGCGCCGTTGGGGTCTTTCCTGTACCGCCTACCGTAATATTGCCTAGACTAATGACATGGCAATCCAGTTTATATTGTTTAAAAATCCCTTGTCGATATAGAGATATTGTTAAGCTAATTAATTGACAATAAATGAATGAAAACATATGCAAAATTCCCAAAACAACATTTGATAAAAGGCCATTCACTTCACCATGTACCAATTTATATAAATAGGTTTGAAAATTTTCAATTTGACGAATAGAACTCTTGCCTGCCTTGCCCCGCTGTTGCTCGTAGGCATCTAGCATTTCACGCAAAAGTATCGCACTCTTTCGCGAAGCCCCACGATTCTCTTTTACGATTGCCAAGGTTTCTTCTTCCATCTGTTTTCTTGCCTTCGGATCTCTAAAAAGTCTTAGAATATTCGTTCCAAGTTCTACTGCATCATTGACTGTAATACAAGCATTACGCTTGGAAAACAACGCATATGTATCCTTGAAATTAAACATATTCGGTCCAACAAGAATGGCTTTCCCATGTGCCGCCGGTTCTAGAATATTATGTCCACCATGTGACACCAAGCTGCCGCCAACGTAAATCACATCACCGATGCTGTAAACCTTGCCTAATTCACCAATCGTATCCAGCAGGACAACATCATGTCCCGTTTCAAGATTTTTATTTAATGCAGTCCGCGTTTTTGCCTTAAGTCCAAAAACTTTAGCAGTCTCTGCAATTTCATGAACTCTTAAAATATCTCGCGGTGCAATCACTAGTTTTGCCGTAGGGAATTCTTTCTTCAACTGCCGAAATGCTTCTAAGATTAGATTCTCTTCACCCTTATGTGTGCTTCCGGCAAGCAAAATTGCCTCTGAACCAGTCAATCCCATAGCATCAATAATTTGTTGTTTTTCCTCTGGTGCCACATCCGTATAGGTTTGATCAAATTTTGTATTTCCCGTAATTGTAACGAGTTCTGGATCTGCTCCCAATTTTATAATATATTGCGCATCAATCGCAGATTGCATGCAGAATTTTTTTACTGTACCGATCATATCTTTCAGCACGCCACGCAAATAGTGATAACGATTTACACTTTTATCACTGATTCTGCCATTGACCATCATAACAGGAATGTGATATTTTCGCGCCGCCTTCAAAAAGTTTGGCCACAGTTCTGTTTCAACCGGTAAAAATACACTTGGCATAATCTTTTTTACTACATTGCTGCTAAGCCAAGGCAAATCCAATGGAAAATAAATGATACTATCCGCATCCTTTACAATACGATTCGCCATTTCATATCCATTATTCGTAACCACGGATACCAATATAGGTTTATCCGGAAATTCCAACCGGAATTCTTTAATCAAGGGACTTGCTGCAACAATTTCACCAACCGAAGCCGCATGTATCCAAATACAACCTTTATTGGCTACTGGTTTTAGCGCATCTTTATGCAAAAAACCAAAACTTTGTCTTAGCCGCTCCACAAATCCCTTTTCGCGCATAGCACGAACAGCAAATACCGGCATTGCAATCATAACCAATAAAACCGCCACTATGTTATATATAATCTGCATACGTGCACCTCACAATTTTCGTCAATCTTGAAATACAATTTAATTTATTTGTTAAACTGTATTTTATATAAACTGCTGTATAAACCATTCAATTTAAGCAATTCCTGATGTGTCCCTTGTTCAACAATTTTCCCTTTTTCCATAACAATAATACAATCTGCATTTAATATGGTGGATAAACGATGCGCAATGACAAAAGAAGTACGACCTATCATCAGCTTATCTAATGCCGCTTGTACAATTTTTTCACTTTCTGTATCCAGTGCAGAAGTCGCTTCATCTAATATTAAAATACGTGGGTCTTTTAATATTGCTCGCGCGATTGCAATACGTTGTCTCTGTCCACCAGAAAGACTGGTTCCACGTTCCCCGATCTGCGTATCATACCCATCCGGCATCGCCATAATAAAATCATGCGCATTTGCCGCAATTGTCGCATTGATCACTTCAGATTTTGTAGCATTTAAATTTCCATATAAAATATTATCGTAAATGGATCCATTAAATAATATCGTTTCCTGCGGCACAATTCCAATTTGCTCACGTAATGAGTTTAATTTTACATCAGTAATATCAATATCATCAATATAAATGCTTCCTGATTTTAAATCATAAAAACGTGGAATTAAATTGGCGATTGTGCTTTTTCCAGCACCACTTGGACCAACAATGGCAACCATTTGCCCCGACTCAACCTCTAAATTTACATGGTCCAATGCCAATTCATTTGGTTTATATTCAAATGTAACCTGCTGGAAGCTCACCTTGCCATCGATCATTGGTAATTCGATGGCATGTTCCTTTTCTTTCACTTCTGTCTGTGTATCAAGAACCTCAAATACACGCTCTGCTGCTGCCAGCGCTTTCTGTATCTCACCAAACAAACGACTTAATCTTTTTACCGGATTCGATAAATTAACAGCATAGACCAAAAATGCAATTAATGCCCCGGATGTTAAATTTCCATTTACAACTTCAAAACCACCATACCAGATAATAGCAGTAACTCCAATTGCCGCTAAAAACTCCACAACAGGACTTAGCGTTGCCATCACTTGGGTATTTTTCATCTGCGCACGAAAATTAGAAATATTTTGTTCTCTAAAACGTCCAATTTCATATTCTTCACGAACAAAAGTTTTTACTACCCTAACAGATGAAATCGCTTCCTGCAATACAGATGTAATATCAGCAATTCGTTCCTGCATAATTCCGCTGGTTTTCTTTAATTTTCTGCCAAAGATTTTCATCGCTTGTGCAATAATCGGCACGGTGATCATCGTAAGTAAAGACAACTTCCAATGTAGAAAAAACATCGTAGCAAGTGATCCTATTAAAATCGCACCTTCTTGCACGATTTCTACCATACTGCTGACAAGCGCTGCTTGTAATGCTGCAACGTCATTGGTAATATAACTCATAATCGTACCGGTTTTACGTTTTTCATAATAAGCCAAGGATAACGTCTGCAGATGTTTATATAAATCTTCTCTAATATCAATAATGACACGCTGTGCTATATACGACATCAAATAGGTTTGCCCGTAAAAGAAAATACCTCGAAAAAAGAACACGATAACAATGCCAACTGCAATTGTATTCAGCATCGTCATATTTTTTTGTGCTAATACTTCATCAATTACATCCTTCATGATCCATGGAACATAAAGATTCCCAGCGGCCGCAAATATAATACATAGAATAGCTACTGTAAATCGAGGCATATAAGGTTTCATATAAAACAGTAAACGTTTATAAGTACTCAAGCAATACCCTCCAGTTTCATACTAATTAGAGTAAACGATTGCAAATTTTCACTTTTCATCTATCATTGATAAAACTTCTTCAGCAACGCGTCTTACAGCGCCCTGCTCACCAAGTGTCTTTTTCATTTTCAGTAAGTTTTGATGCACCATCTCTGATTTTTCATTTTCTTCTAATAATGTTATCGCTTCGCATGCAATATGCTCCGCTGTAACTTCATCTTGCAATAGCTCAGGAATGATTCGTTCATTCGCCACAATATTCGGCAAACTAATATTCGGAATTTTAACAAGTAATTTCCCGATAAAATACGTAATTGACGGCATTTTGTAAACTACCACCACCGGTAAATTCAAAATAGCCGCTTCTAAGGTGACTGTGCCAGAGGCAGCAATTCCTACATTGGCAATATTCATTAAATCGTAAATGTTCTCATGAACAAAGCTTACATTTACTTTGTAATCTTTCATCATATTTTGCAGCATTTCCTGGGAAATTGTTGAGGCAACCGGCAAGAAAAATTGACAATTAGGATGGTCTTCTTGTATTTTCTCTGCCCCTTCGAGCATAACTGGCAGCAAAGAGGTAATCTCTTGGGCACGACTTCCCGGTAATAATAGAACAACCGGACATGCAGGATCTGCTGAAAAATGTTGATACGCTTCTTCTTTCGTCATACTCGGCTTTACAATATCAACTAAAGGATGTCCAACAAAAACAACTTCTGCCCCAGCCTTTTTATAAACTTCGGCTTCAAAAGGAAAAATTGATGCAATCTTATCAACAATCTTAGCTACCGATTTTGCTCTTCCTTTACGCCAAGCCCATGCAGAGGGTGGAATATAAGACAAAATTGGTACGCCTAATTTTTTTGCACATTTCGCTAGTCTGATATTGAAATCTGGATAATCTATGATAAGCAAGACATCTGGTTTTTCTTTTTTCATGACTTCAACTAATTCATCACGCAATTTGAAAAAGCGCGGTAAATTTTTTATAACTTCAAAAAAACCCATCACGTTAAGATCTGCAAAATCATGCGTAATTTCAACTCCAGCTGCACGCATAGCTTTACCGCCCATACCAAATAGTTTTATATCCGGTTTTATTTTTTTTAATTCTGCAGCAATACTTGCACCATGTAAATCTCCAGATGCTTCACCAACAGAGATCATCACTTTGCACATAAGAAACCTCCAATGAGAATTTTAAAAAGACGCGAGGACGCTGTTATTTAATTTTAGCATCCGCCGCGCCTCTTATTCTCAGTATTTACAGAGCGACAATTGTTATTCCATTTTCGTTTGCAATTTCAAGTACTTTCGCTTTTTCAACCAATATTGTTTTTCCAGCTTCCATCACTAAAGCCTTCGCTCCAATTGCACACATCGATTCAATTGTCTTTACGCCAATCGCTGGTACATCAAATCGAACATCTTGCTTTGGTTTTGCAACTTTCGCTACAACAACATCGCCGCAGCCTAGTTTACCACCGCGCAAAATACATTCGTCTGTACCTTCAATTGCTTCTACAGCTATAACTGCTAAATCTTTTACTACAACCGTCTGTCCAATATCAAGACCGCCAATTGCTTTGGCCATTTTAAAACCAAATTCCATATCCGCCTTTTCCGACGCTGATGGTTCACGATTGGTAAGCGTTCCTTCTTTTACCATCAAAGAACGAATCAATGCGGTTTGGTCAAAAACCGTAATATGTTCCATTGCAAGTTCGCGAACAAACGCAAGCATTAATGTATCATCACTATGATCCGGTAAAGAAGTAATTAATTTTTTCACCCGTTCATCAATTTCAACTTTACCGCCAAACATTAATTCTTTTGTAACTTTACCAATCATTGTAACTTTCGTTATATCATGCTGTTTTAAAAACTGTAAAATTGCATCAAGTTGACCAACACTAATGGATTCCAGTTTTACGACATTCTCTGCTAAATCTGTTTCTACACCGTCTACTAAAGCAACCGAAAACACTTCAAACCCCATTTTTTTTGCTGCTTGCGCAAATTCAACGGGTAGTCTGCCGATGCCAGCCAACAAGCCAATTCTATCCATATCATTTCCTCCGAATGGTTCTCAAATCACTATTCATTACTCTCTTTACGTCCACGGCAAATACCACGCTCCGCATTACGTAAAAAACGAAGTAAATGCTCAACTTCATCGCAAGAATCTACGTCTTGCTCAATCATTGCAATCGCTTGCGTCAAGCTAAGACCTGAACGATAAAGTAATTTGTAAGCCTTTTTAATATTACGCCGCGAATCAATCGCAATTCCGGCCCGTGAAATTCCCACACTATTCAATCCGGAAACTTTCGCAGGGTGTCCATCCACAATCGTATAAGGAACAACATCCTGTACGACTTTTGATGCCCCACCAATCATTGCATTACGACCAACCTTTACAAACTGATGAATTCCTGTTAATCCACCAATTACAGCTCGATCTTCCACAATAACATGCCCGGCTAAAGTTGCTGCATTTGACATAATGACATTATTTCCGACAACACAATTATGCGCGACATGCGTATATGCCATCATCAGACAATTTGCGCCAATACGTGTTTCTTCACCTTCACCAGTTGCCCTGTTTACAGTCGCACATTCACGAATTTTTGTATGATCACCGATAAATACATACGATTTCTCACCAGCAAATTTTAAATCCTGTGGTTCAGCACCAATCGAAGCACCAGGAAATATCACGCAATTTTTACCTATACTAGTCCAACCATCTATGACTGCATGTGCGCCGATCTTTGTACCATCATCAATGAGTACATTTTCGCCAATCACAGCATAAGGGCCGATTTCTACATCTTTGCCCAGTCGTGCACCAGGGTGTACGACTGCTGTTTCATGCACTGTACGCAAAGCAACTACTTTTTCTGGTTTCATCCGTATATCAACTCCTTTTCCCCGCAAATTTATCTCAACGCCTATACGTAAATTTCTCCCTAAATCGATGGATTTATTCCTTTACTTTTTATATAGTCCATAGAGTCATTAAAAATTTAACGGTTAATATTTCGCCAAAATCAGCTATTATAGGATAAAAATCCTACAATAGCTAAACATTTCATAAGAAAACAACCTAATTTCTATTTATTTTCATTGTTTTTTAATGCAAAAGTAAAATCGCCTTGGGCAATCAATTGATCTTCAACATATGCCTCACAATGTAATTTACCAATAGAACCACGTATTTTGACCAATTCAGCAACCATACGCAACTGATCACCAGGTACAACAGGCTTTCTGAACCGTACATTTTCCATACCTGCAAAAAATGTAATTTTCCCGCGATTTTCTTCAGGATAAAGCATTGCAACACCACCCACTTGTGCCATTGCCTCTAAAATTAATACACCCGGCATAATTGGATTGCCAGGGAAGTGTCCTTGAAAATGTGTTTCTGTCATTGTCACATTTTTTATACCGACAGCGCGTTTCATAGGATCTAATTCAATAATTCTATCGACTAATAAAAATGGGGAACGATGTGGTAATATTTTCTGTATATCTACTACTGATAAAACCATAGTAAACTCCTCCTCTTTACTTACAAATTGCAGTTGATATTTGTTTTGCAAGCTCCGTATTGATCGCATGACTAGATTTTACAGCAACAATATGTCCGCGTATTCGCCCAACCAAGCGAAGATCCCCAATGATATCTAATACTTTGTGACGTACCAATTCATCTTCGAATCTAAGTTTCGTTAGCCATTTCTCGTCATCATATACAATTACATTTTCTAATGTTCCACCTAAACCAAGTCCCATTTTTTGCAAATCTTCTATTTCTTTTTGATAGGCAATGGTTCTAGCCGGTGCAATTTCTTTATAAAAAGTCTTTGCTGTAATTTCATAATCTGCATATTCAACACCAATCAGTTTACTTGGATTGACCGAAGTAAAACTCACTCTAAATCCATCATACGGTAAAATCATTGCAAATTTATCGTCTTTTCTGACAATGTAGGTCCGATCAATGATAACTTCTCTACTTTCCTCTGCTTGCTTTACAATGCCTGCACTTTGGATCAACTCAAAAAAAACCAATGCACTGCCGTCTGTTACTGGCGGCTCTACTGCATCAATTTCAACATAGCAATTATCTAGTCCTAATGCATGGAAAGCGGACATTAAATGTTCAATTGTAAAGACCTTTGCCTTGCCTGATTCAATCGTTGTTGCTCTAATCGTAGCTGTTACATTATCAGAAATAGCAGCAACCATTGGTGAACCTTCTATATCAATACGAATAAACACGATGCCCGTATTTACCGGGGCCGGCTTTAATTTCATCGTAACTTGACAACCCGAATGCAAACCAATACCAGTATAGGTTACTTCCTTTGCAATTGTCGTTTGGTACTGCATAAATAGAATCCTCCTGACATGATAACCTTTGTCTATTCTACAAAATATTAGCGCATCCTGCAAGTATTAAGAAAAATTTATTTTCAACCTGTCATAAATTCATGAAAAATTCAGATTAAATTGTAATAATCTCGTCCTACAAAGCGAAGTATCACACACTTTAGACAATATGTACTGCACCGGAGAATTGCAGGCAAAAAATTTTTTCTAAAAATCAAATATCTACATGATGTATAAATATTTTATCCTTCGTTCCCCGCTCCACTTATAAACTAGTACGAAGATAGGCTGCCGATTGGTGAGAAGTGCCTAGATGCTAGGCGCATGAAGGGGATGTGAAGGAGTCGTACTGTCGTACGTCGACGAGCAGCACCTTCATGCAACGACGCAGATAGGTGCTTATCGCCAGCCCGCCGCCTATCTGTCCATAGCTTCTCCAGATGCTAAAGAATATGTTTACTCGCATCCATCTGATAGACAATAAGTTCTTTGTAATTTTTCCCAACAGCAGAGGTTGGGTTGATAAAAATCTCTTGTGTCGATCCAGTTTCAACAATCCGCCCCTGATCCATTAAAACAATCTTATCTGCTACATTGAGTGCAAATGATAACTCGTGTGTAACAACTAACATTGTGCTGGCACGATATTTTGCGAGTTCTTCCATTATGACAAGAACTTCCCTAACCAACATAGGATCTAAAGATGCTGTTGGTTCGTCCCACAAAATGAGTTCCGGTTCTAAAGCGAGTGCTCTGGCAATCGCAACTCTTTGCTGCTGTCCACCCGACAGAGCTGCAGGCTTGTTATAAATCTCTCTTTCTAAGCCAACTTTGCTGAGAGCAATCTTGGCCTTATCCAGTGCAAGCTCTTTCGCCATACCGCCCATGACAAGCCCTAGCATAACATTTTCAAGAGCCGACAAACGCGCAATTAAATTGAAATGCTGAAATACAAAGCCAATTCTCTTACGCATAATAAGGAGTTCAGGTAGTTTTAATTTCGTAATATCAATATCATCAAAATAAATATTGCCTTCATCAGGTTCAATTAAACGGTTAATCATTCGAATTGTTGTTGACTTTCCACAGCCAGACGGTCCCATTAAAACGATGGTTTCACCTTGTTTTGCTGTTAAACTAATCCGATCTACCGCCTTTACTGTACCAAATTGCTTGGACAAATTAGAAATGGCAAACATCCAATCCCCCCTTATTTGAATTTCAATATACGCTTATTCAAGCGCTCTAATACGCCCGGTCTGCTATTTGGTATAATGATTTCGTGCATAATTTCAGTAAACGTCATGCCTAACGATTCGCCAGCCAATACCTCATCCAAAGAAAGCGGCGTAATCTTTTCTGTAATCAAAGCCATTAAGAAACCGAAAGCCGCACCAATAAACGGAATGATGTACCAATTTACGTAAGGAATCTGTGCGCCGGAAAAATAAAATATCAAACTAAGCATTCCTGCTCCAACAAGCATTCCATAGACGTTCTCTATATAAAAGATGCTCTGCAATATATGTCTGCTATACGGTAAAAATCCGCTGGGCTGTTTATACAACATTTTTCTTAATCTTTGATTACGCAATGCAGACATAACTGCCGTGTGATCCAACGCTAAGAGAATAATTGTCATCACAAATGCTGTAACCCCAGCCAACACCGATTGCACTTCATTTAAAATTTGATATGCTTGCAAGTACACATTCGGCTCAATTACGCCAATATTGGATTCAAAAATCCCCACGTTTTGATGTCCAATTGTTTCGTAAATAATTGGTTTTACATTTTCTATCCAAACAGTATGATCGATCATAATTTGCAATCTTTTATTAGGAATTACTTGCCCATTGATCATTTTATCCATTAAGCCAATGGAACTATAAATTTCTTCATCGTTGAGTTTAGGTGCAGATGCTTGTAATGTTCCCAAAGCCTCGCTGACACTTGTAAAATCAGAATTTGCAAGTTGATTTAAACGTTTGTTTGCATTCACTAAGTTATCCTTTGTATTTCCTTGGTTTAACAATTGCAAAGAATGATTGATTCGATTCCCATTGTCAGTCATCATCGATAAAATATTTTTTGCTTGTACCGCTTCTTCATTTACGTTATATACACCACTTAAAAGATCACTAAAATCGGTCATTTTATCCTGTGTTTCTTCTAACGCCCCGATGGTTTGCTTTACATCCGGATTCACTAAACGAACCAACTTCAAAGTACCAATTAATCCTGTCATAGATTTTGCGGAACTATTTAATTTTGCTTGAATCGTTGGTACATCAATCGATTCAATTTTTTCATTGGCACGATTTATAATATTTACAGCGTTATCCATGTTGCCCAATGTTTTTTCTACGTTTGCAGCATTTTCATCATAAAAATTTAAAGTATCTAAGGCGAGCTTACTCACTGTATTACTCTCCTTAGCAAATCTAGGCAGCTCGCTTGTTAGCTTCTCCGTTTCCGATAATGCATAAAGCATTTCTTCGCGTGGATTTGACCAAGTGACATTTCCTGCGTACGCAGCAACCCGATCTTGATCAACTAAATACGCACGCGTGTCTTTTATATTCTGCACATCACCTTGTGTAATAACACCAGTAAATGAACCATTTGCATTTGCACCAGTCAAAGAAACAATAATATGTTTTTTTTGCACCAATTCACCAACTTGCAACTCCCCCATATCTTCACCTTGCAATACAAGTTTATAATCTTTGGCCAATGTAATATGATTCTCCGGTTTGATGTAAAGTTGTGTTTGATACACCTTTAAAAATTTACGCATTTCCTGCATCGTACTTGTCATATGCGCAATATCATCGTTGCTATTATCAACTGACACATATTTTGCCATACGAAGCTGCAGTTTTTTATATAAATTGGTTACAATCGTTTCTGCTAATAATACGGGATTTTCCGGCTCCATACCTGCTGGAAAGCTGATTTCCAGCATCTTATTCGTGCCGAGCACGGCCTCTACCTGGCTGGTTACACTTGCAATATGCTCATTTCCCGCTAAGACCACACCAATACTGCTTCCACTTCGATAAACGAAATCCACCCCAGGAATCGCCTGCAACTGCTCAATCATCATCTCTACAGCACCGGTTGGCACACCACGAATATCTAGTTTAGGTTCGGTAATGATACTAATACCTGCCCCACCAGGAATACTGGAAAAAATCTTATCTAAACTCTCATATACTGCTTTATTTTTGTATTCACTTGGCAAAGCAATGAAAAAGTTAACTTTTTGCACAATAGCAGGTCCTTCTTTATAGGTCGCACCGACTAAATTTTCTGCAAGAATTTTTTCCAATTGCACTTTTCCGTTCTCTTTATTTTCTTCACGAATCTGAACAATCAAATCATATTCGCCATAATCGCCAACTAAACTAATTAAAGTTTCCTTAAAATATAGATCTGCCCCATAAGAAACCGCTCTAGACACCGCTGTTCCCAATAAAATACTCACCAATAAAAGTAAAACAATATCTCGCTTAAAGAAATCCATTTTTTCTCCCTCGCAATCATAAATGAAGATCTATTTTACCTGAAAAATCTTCGCATAAATTTTCTCATCGAATAAAGTTCTCCAGTTATTTTGCTCCATAATGTTTTACTTTATGTTTTACAAAAAAAAAATCCCCAAACGGGGATTTTAATGTTTTTTCCAACGATTATGCATCCAAAACCATTCCGTTGGATGTTTTTGGATATGTTTTTCAATAATTTCAGTTAGTTTCTTCGTTGTTTCCTTAATATCTCTTTGTTTATCTTCTGTCTTTTCAACAAAAAATGGTTCTTGAATAAGAATCGTATGGGTTCCATCCGTATTTTCCGTAATAAAAGTCGGTAATAACGGTGCATTCTTCATCCGTGCCAAAAAAGCTGGTCCCTGCGGGCAGAATGCACGTCTGCCAAAAAACTCTAGTTCAACACCATCATTGCCTGCATCCTGATCCATTAGCAATCCAATGACACTGCCTTGGCCTAACATTTTAATCATTTCACGCACCCCATTTTTATAAGTGACGTGCATACCGACCATCGTCCGATATTCGTTAATTAAACGATCCATATCTCCATTGGTCTGTTTTTGTGCAACAGCAACGATTGGATATCCATGTAACGCAAGTGCGCCACCCAACAACTCCCAATTACCGCTATGCGCAGTAGCAAGCACTACGCCATTTCCATAAGCAAGTGCTTGCTCCATATACTCTTTCCCTTGAATCTTCACATAATGATCCACGTTCTTTTTAATTTTTGGAAATGCCATCACTTCCATGAGCATCTTACCAAATCGAGTCCAGCTGCATTTGGCTACTTCTGCCGCAGCTGCTTGTTCAACGCCCAATGCCGCAACAATATTTTGTACCGCCATCCATTTACGCTTTGCCGGAACAACCATCCATGTAGTATGACCGATAAAAGCACCAATTTTATTTTGCAGCGAAACTGGTAAAAAACAAATAAATCTACTAAATAATTTAATGCATACATATGCCATCGAATCAACTCCAAGTTCTAAAAACAAAACTTAGTCAGAATTAATATAAATTATAAGTTACTCCAACATAAGTTTCTTTATCACGCCAGCCAGCATTTAGTTTTAAACCCGGTACAACAGACATGCGTACGCCATAATTCATGTCATGTCCATCGTGTTCTACGATCAAAGCTGTATCCGGAAATACACCTTTTATCCCCAGTGGCGTAATATTTTTTTCTAATGCATAAAACATTCCGTCATAACGACCGTTCCCGATACCAACATTCACTCTAAATCCCAACGGAAACCCTTTACTAGCCACGGCGTAACTTGTCCGCTCAGTCCGATCTGCAAAATCTTCAACGCCAACGGCAATGCCCGGTGTAAATACACTTTCTGCTTGAATTGCATATTTTGCATTTAGATAAGTTTCCTTATCAGAAAAATCAAAATCCGTTCGCGCCGCACTGATTTCTAAATTTTTGGCAGCGTTAAAACCAAGACTGGCAGATCTACCTTCATGCAGGTCATAAAATCCAAATGAAACTTGTCCTTCTCTGAGAACATCCGCTGTTGGTGTATCAATCATACCTGTCGATCCGGTTGTGGAAGGGGCTGCTTCTGTCATACTGATAAAAGAAAAAAATAATATTACACTATATAATAGCTTCTTCATTGATAAAATAAATCCTTTCATACTTTCTATTTCATATCAAAATAAGAGGGACCATCCCAATAACATTTTATTTACAAAAATCTAGTGCACTCTTAAAAACGAAGATGTCCTTTTGTCATTGCCACAAAAGGACCAAAAAGTCTAGGCTTCATACCTCCAAAATACTTGAAAAATGACCGCCTTACTAAAATCCTAAACTCGCTTCGCTCAAACAAACGGATTTTTTAACGTAAGTCGGTCATTTTTCATCCTTCGGAACATATTTTTCCGGAAAAAGCCGGGTACGAAAACGCCGGGGAGACAAAGGTCTTCAATTGTTTTCTAATTGAGCCAGGCGTTTTTCAAGCTCACGAACCTTCTTTGCAACATCAGCGGCTTTATTGGCCGCAGCTGTAATACGTAGCCACTCTTTGTGTGGACGTGCCGGAAAACCGCCATAGTAAGAACCTGCCGGTACATCATTGATCGGTGCAGACCGCGCCACAAAGACGCAGTCATCACCAATGGTAATATGACCGACGCAGCCACATTGACCAGCAAACGTAACATGATCTCCAACTTTTGTACTTCCAGCTATACCAGTCTGTGCAACAATTAATCCGTCTTCACCAATCACGACATTATGCGCAAGATGAACAAGATTATCCACCTTTGTGCCTCGCTTAATTCGTGTGGAGCCAGTTGTTGCACGATCAATACCAGTGTTGGATCCAATTTCAACATCATCTTCTATTACTACATTGCCAACTTGCGGAACCTTACTGTGTTTGCCCTTCGTAGTGATAAAACCAAAACCATCACTGCCAATGACTGCACCACTATGAATGATCACCCGTTTCCCGATTTTACAAAATTCCCGAATTGTAACATTTGGATATATCGTACTACCCTCTTCAACTTCAGCACCTTGTCCCACATAGGTGTGCGGATACAAGATCACGTTGTCACCAATCACCGCATCGTCATCAATGACGACATAAGGCATAATTGCAATATTTTTTCCAAGCGTAACATTTTCTCCGATCACTGCCGTAGAATGAATTTCATGTTTAATTTTTAACGGTGGCGTAAAAACCTCTAATAATTTCGTAAAGGCAGCCCGCGGGTTCGCAACACAAATTGCTGGCTTTTTATAGGTTGTAATTGTATCTGGAATAATAACAGCCGCAGCATGACAAGTCTCCCCTTGTGCAATATGCGGTTCCACAGCAAACGTAATATCGTTTGCTGTCGCATTATCAAGATTCGTCACACCCGTAATTGTAATTTCAGTCTCACCCAATATATTGCCATCTACTAACTTAGCAATTTCTCTTAGCGTCATTTTCAAGAGATTATCCTCCCAATATTACTGCAATTTTTTAATGACATCATCTGTTATATCTACGCCACCCTGTGCAACATTATTTTTATATAATACAACGGATAATCCTTTTTCTTTCGCAACATCTGTTAAAGCCTGATTCATTAAAGTATCTACTTGACCTTCTAAATCCTGTTTCTGTTTAACAAATTCAGCATAGGTATCTTGCTGCCGTTTTTGAAAATCCTCTGCCGACAAATTTGCTTTTTCTTGTTCAAGTTTTTCCGTCAACTGTTTGCCACTTTCATTCAATTGATCTTGAAATTGTTTTACCTTAGGACTGTCTTGCATAACCTTTTGTACGTCGACAACCCCAGTTTTGTCTGTATTATTAAAGCACCCTGTCATCATGACTGCCAGCACTGCCAACATAAGCATTGCCAGTACACGTTTTACTTGTAACTTCACTTGTAAAGCCTCCCTTAAACTATAGTTTCTTTTCTATTATACGCGTTTCTGTTACTTATTAAACTCCGCTACCACAAGATCTGTAATATCAAGTGCATGAATATTAACCTCTACAGTGGTTAATACAGTCGTCAGATTTTTTTCTATTGCAATCTTTGCGACTTTACTCGCGATATCGTTTTTTATACTTTCCTCTAGTACATGGATTTCTTGCTCTTTATAAATCATCGCTTCTTTTCCCTTGGCAAGTTTACCCACATCAAATTGCATTGCTGCATTTTGTTCTTCCAGAGCTTTTGTATTGCGTTCTGTAATTTCTGTTTGCTTTTTCACTCGCTCTGCATCAGCACTTTGTGCGATTTGATTGGCATATGCAGAAAATTCGCTTTCAGCCTTTTGTGATTCAGCTTGCATAATCGCATTGACCTGATCATCCACAGCTTTTTGTTTTTGCTGTACTTTTTGATTTCGTTCATTTTCTAAAGCAATCCGCTTTTGATTCAATTCATTTCTAGCTTCTTCCTGCATTTGAATTGTTTCTAATTTCAATTTTAAATCAAAAAGAAGCGGTTGATAATATTGATCGATCTCAGCGACTTCACCCTGTAGTTTTTCGGCAAACGGCCTTGCGACCTCTTCATATTTTCGTTTGAGTTTGTCCTTTATTTCAGCGCGTTTTGCCGTAATTTTTTCATTTTCCTTTTGCTGTGCAGCCTCTTCAACTGCGCCTTGATTTAAGGCAGGCACTTGACGATTTACTGCGAAATCCTGACCTTCCTCATTTTGGGCCTTCAATGTATTGAATTCTTTATTTAAACGCACCAAATCTTTATATTTGGGATGCGCTTTTAAAGCTTTATTCATATCGATAATGCCCAGATCTGTCTGCGCGGCTACATTCGTCGAACCTTCAGGGTTTTTTGAGTCGCCATCTGCAGCCTTCAGCAGATATCCGGCAAACGCGATAACGGCTAAAACAAGGAAACCAATCGTCCAAACCTTTCGACTCGCCACAAAACCACCCTTTCTAAGAAAGTACCGAGCGCGGTTGCCCTTGCTCGGTACTGTTAAAACACATTTTTTTAACTCTATAAATTATTATTTAGAAAGCTTTTTTACAACTTCATCCGTAATATCTTGTCCGCCATAAACTACATTACTTTTGTCAAGAACAACAGATAAACCTTTTGCATCTGCTACACTTTTAATCGTAGCTTCCACTTTATCAAAAATTGGCGTAATTAATTCTTTTTCTTTCGCTGCTAAACGTTGTTGGATTTGTTGATAATACGCTTGTTTTTCCTGATCATTCATATTTGCAGATTTGGATTCAAAATCAGCTTTTGCTTGTTCCACTTCTTTTTGCATTGCTTCTTTTGCTGCTGTCATATCAGGATGCTGTGAAACGATCAATTGTTGATTTACAACACCAACATTGGAAGAAGAACCAGCCGCACCGGCAAATCCTGTACTTGATTGTGATAATGCAAGCGCAACAATACTAAATACAAAAACAAACGCAATTGCTACACTAATAATCTTAATTTGTTTTTTCTCGAATTTTATCATTTTAATATTCTCCTTTTTGCCTTTCGGCATTTACATTTCAACTCATTTTTTCACACACTGACTCGTAAGTTAAACAACATTATTATAACAAACTAGCGCTTCTTATTCAAGAAAGTTTAAAAATATCCAATCATACGCAACCAATGATCATCATCATTCATTACATATTCTACACCGACAAAATCATGCAGATTATATCGAATTGCAAATTCATTCAATTGGGTTTTCGGTGTATGTTCAAATCTAAGAATCCACTTATTTGCAACTTTTTGCTTTGCCCACAAGATGGATGCCTTTTGATCCATATCATATTTAAAACCTAACTGCATTTGCGGTGTTATATCATGCGCTAATCCCGGAAGAAATATCCATTTTACTTTATGCGGCAAGAAATCAACTTCCGCAAAAATTTCATTTTGTCTAGAAATCATTCTCCCGGCATGAAGTTTCAACGATGTATTATCTTCCTCTCGACCAACATCTAAATAACCTTCAAATGCAATGCGATATCGATCGGTTTCAGCACGAATTATGATATCGGTATTGTTTGCGGTCTGCATTTTTATATTCGTTACTACACCGAATTTTTGCAGATTTTTATCCGCATTTAAAACTTTCGTAAGTGCATTTACAAAATAATCCTGATGCCTTTTCACAAAACTGACTGGTAAACCAATCAATTGATCTGATTGTCTTTGAATATATGGTCTAAAATTTAGCAACAATAAATTAGGAATTGTTTCAGAACGCAAGGACAAATTGACATCATGTACGATCGTTCCTTTTGGATACAAGATTAAATGAAGCCTTGTAACATGATCTGCTGTTATATCAAAACTAAAATCATATTCCGGTAAACGTACGGATAAATATTCTGTAAGCGCTATCTTTACTACACTACGTGCCCACTCAACTGCATCAACCGGTAAGCCAATTAAAACATTGTGCACTACACTTTCAATTTCAGCGATATCGGTTAAAATTAAAGTTTTCACCTCTGGCGAAACTTCATTTACCGCAACCTCTACCTTGACTTCTCGAATCACGTCAGACCATGGTGAAACTACTACAACGATATTTGCTGCTGTGTTTGGCGTAATTGTCACAGATTTTACAGAATAACCGACTAAAATTCGGTCAAACACTTCTTGAATTAAGTTCTCATAACTTTCTTTTTTTGTAACAATTTCTTCTACAGGATGTCCAACTAAAACATTATCGCCAATCGTATAGACACTCGCTTGCATCCTTTTCCCAATTCTATCCGGGATTGTTACCCCTTGTTCCGTTTCTACCCTTACCTGCAAAGTGTCAATCAGCTCGGGAATCGCGGCCTGCACTGTAGGTGCTGAACATAAGAACCAGGGAAACAAAGCAAGTGCAAAAATAAAGTTCCGAATGATGCCTCACCTCACCAATTGACCTGCAAATTACAAACAAACCAGGCAGAATTGCCTGGCTTTAAGTCTTGTTAGAAACTGCCTCCAAAACTAAAGTGCGTTCTGCCGCCATCATCGCCTCTACCATAGTCTAAGCGAATCGGACCGATTGGTGTTTCAAGCTGTACCCCAACACCAACACTTGCATGAAGGTCAGGTACGCTGTAACTTCCACTCCAAGCATTACCGAAATCAGTAAATACCGCACCTTTTACTTTACTTGCAATCGGGAAACGATACTCAACTGAACCTAACAATAAATTCTTGCCCTCAAACTGATCATCCTTATAACCACGTAAAGTAGATTGTCCGCCCGCATCAAATTGTGCTGCCTCTGGCATTGAACCCGTAGCATACCCTACAGTTGCCCGTGTTGCAATGACATGCGCACGACCTACTTTGAAATAGTGACGATCGTCAAAAGTATATTTATCATAGTCGAAATCACCACCTGCTAAGCCGGCAAATTCACCACTGATTGAAACCTTTGCACCTTCGGTTGGATTATAGATATTATCACGTGTATCGGTCGTATGCGCAAGTGTGATACTGCGCGTATTACCAAAATTATCATCTAAATATTGTTGATGCGTACCATCACCATAATTGGTATCACCACTGACATGTTCGATATATTTATCCGTACGATTCTTCAGTGTAATATAATTCGTTGAATACTCACTTACCGGACGGCCAAAGGAAAGTTCAAAACCTTTGTATTTTTTATCATAAGTTTCTATGAGGTCACCATCTGTATTGTAATCATCGTATTCATGTGTCATATCATATACACGAACCGTAGCAGAAGTTTGTTTGCTGTCTAACCAAGGTTTTGTATAACTGAATTGATAGCTGTCATAAGAATCCGCATCGCCACCAAATTCAAAATGAACTTTGATCGCATCGCCTGTACCTCTAAAGTTCGTATCACCAACTTCTAAAATACCAACTAAACCATCAGAACTACTATAACCGGCCCCTACAGAAAACGAGCCTGTACGTTTTTCTACAACATCTGTTTCCAGTACCACAGCATTTGGCTCGCGGCCTGGATTTAATTTCATATTTACATCCTCAAAATAGCCTAGATTATAAACCCGCTGCATACTGCGGCGTGCATCTTTTACATTAAAAGCTTCACCTGGTTTTAAGCGCATTTCACGCGTAATTACATGTTCTTTTGTTTTTTCATTGCCTTTTACTTTAAAGCCTTCTAAAACACCTTCATTTATTGTTAAAGTTAAAATACCCTCTTGTGACATAGCCACATCACTGACTTTGGTGAAAATAAAGCCTTGATCATGATAATATGCTTCAACACTGCGTGCATTCGTATTCAAATCTTTTGTATTTAAAATTTCACCTTTTTTTACCGTAAGCATTTCTAAGATTTTCTCAGTCGTTACTTTTGTATTTCCCTGCACGACAATATCTTTTAAGATCGGATTCTCAATGACGGTATAAACAACTTTTACACCTTCAGGAATCTCTTGAAAATTTACGATGATATCAAAGAAATTTCCCATCTCATAAATTGCTTTCATATCTTGCTTAATTGCTTCTTCTGTTAAAATATCGCCTGCTTTTATTTTCGTAACAGCCAATATAGCTTCTTGATTGATTGTTTTATTCCCGGCTACACTCACATTCATGATCGGCTTATTCATATAAGCATTCGTTGGATTCGCAGCAGTTTCTGTTTGTGTCTCGGCAGTTACTTCTTCGGCGAAGACTGGGTGCGTAACTGTTACTAGACTCGTGGTAAGCATTAAAGCACATAAAATGGCTCTATAATTTTTATTCATCTTCACGCATTATCCTCCAATTTCTAATTCATTACTGTCCGCGTAGTGACTTTCCGGCAGCACGCATTAATGTCTGCATTTGGGCTGGCGGTAAGTCTATAGACTCTTCTTTCAATGTTGAAGTCTGATGGATTTTTTCTTCAACATGCACATTTGTTTCTTGTATCGGATTTACTTCCGATATCTCCCGTTTTATAACGGGACTGGCAACTGTGCTTTCAAGCTTTTTTTCTGTCCTTTGCTTGGGTTTATCATCAAGCAAAGGCTTTTCAGTTTTATCCACAATTACCGCTTTGGGTTGTTCTAATTCATTGAATTGAACAATGGCCTCTACCGCTGGTTTTCTATCAATCATACCTAATCCACTAAAACCAACAACTGCAACCAAACCAGCAACACTGGCAGCAAGCATACTGTGAATTAGTCGATTTTTTCTCCGATATTTTTTATTTCTTTCTTTGGACTCTTGTGCACGCTTCAATTCAGCTTGTGCCAACATTAAGTTGAGCTCGCCTCGGATATCTTCTTCCTTATCAAAGGACTCTTCAGCTCTGCCAAGCCACGCTTTTGCGGCTTTCACATGATTCGATATCCGATCTTTTAACTCCGCCATTAGATCACACCCCTAATGTCAATCCTATAGACAATACTATAATCCAAAACAAAGTTCATATTAAAACCAGCTATTTTCAGCCATAAATCAGCAAAATTAAGCAATTTGTATCGTATCCTTTAAAATTCACTTTAAAATGACTATTTTTCACCATTTACCAATGTTTCATCAAATTCGATAACATACCGCGAATTCTTTTTATGCCGCGTTTTTGCAAACGATATATATGGGTAGGACTCAGTGCTAAATCCTCAGCAACCTCTTTTACTTCCTTGTCCTTCATATAAACACTTTGTAAAACCAATTGCTCATTTTCAGGCAATCGATGCATTGCATTTTTTAGCTGTTCAACTAAAAAATTCTGTTCAGCCTGTTTCGCAACAGCCGGTTCTGGATCGACAATATTTTCCTCTAATGTAGTTAAACTGTCATCATTATACATTGTGCTATCTACAGAAGTCAACGCAAAACAACCTTCTTGCTTTAAGAAATTCAGCATACGTCCGCGAATTCGATGCAAGGCATATAAACTAAATGCGACATTGCGTTCATGATCATAATTTTCTACCGCTTCAATAAGTCCAACGGTTCCTTCTTGCACGAGATCCATCATTTGACCGGTAATCTTAAACTGCATTACAGCCTTAAATACAAGGGGTTGATAACTTTCAATTAAAATTTCTCTAGCCTTCATATTCTGCTGCATTTTAAACGATTGCCATAGTTTTTTTTCTTCTTCGTACTGCAGCATTTTTATTTTTTTCAATTCTTTTAAATATGCATCTAGTTCCATTCTATCAACCCCATATTAAAACTTAATCCTGGCTTCTAGGCCAACTGCAGTATTTCTATCTTGGTCAATATCACTGGTCAAGCTGAATCGATGATCAAATTCATAACGAACACCAAATTTATACGCATCATGATCTACACCTGCCGTATATTGCAAGATCGTTTTATCATTTAAATACTTGCCGATTTCTACATTATATACTTCCCGATCCATTGTAGTATTATTGACCGACTGTGCAGACAATGTATCACGCACAATGTTAAATTCATCTACCCCAATTGCCTTGCGAACCATATTTTCAAGCTCATTTAAAAAGCTCATTTGCAAGCCAATATTCAGCATTGAAGTCAATTCATCACGACCAAAACTGTCATCATTATTTTTGCTGTTATAACGACTCCGCAGCGTTAATAATGTCAAAAGTTCCTGTTCATTCATCGCCGGACTAGAACTTAACCGAATATTCATCGCATCTGCCGGTCCATCAATATTCAAATATACTTTTGTACTTTCAAGCCGCGTATCAGCATTTACAGAAAGGGTTGGTAAAAAAGAACCTACTTGATTAAAATAAGCTGTCGCTTCTCTGACTTTGAATGGAGTTTTTAGATAACTAATCGTTCCGCGTTTTGCCTGAAACTCCCCGGAAGTACGCGGATGAATCGTACTGCCCGAGAAATTTGCATATCCCTCAAACCAAATATCATATAAGAAGGAATTATATAAACGAACTTTCTTTCCAGCAGTTACATCAATATCTAAACGAACATGCGGCAACTGCTCTTCGCCTTCGGGAATTGCCGGAATATCCAAAGTGCAATTTTCAAAATTTAAATTGCCGGCAACTTTCGGCACACCTTTATTTTCCGTTAATGTCAATGTCCCTTCCAATGGTCCGGTATAATATTTATTTGCAATCTCTAATTGATCTAATTTAAGTTCAAAATTATAATCTTTTAAACCGTCACCTGTAATTTGACTTGTCCCAAACATTTTATAGGACCCGTTACCCATGACACCCTCAAAGGTTTGCAAATCTATTTTATCATTTAGGAATTGAATATCAAGCACCATTTTTTGGACAGGTTTTGCGAGATCTTTAAATTTAACCGCACCATCCGTTACCGTAATGCTGCCGTTGATCAATGGCTCTGCAATTGTCCCATTCAACGTAATATTTCCTTTCGTCGGACCAATTGCCCACTCAATTTGTTTGCTCAATAACGGTAAAATACTAAGATCCGCTTGATCTAACGATACTTTCAAATCCATTTGTTCTTTTACATCTGCATACTGACCCTTATCTTTGGTGATCGCCGCCAACGGAATGATGCCATAGGCACTTGCTTTATATGATCCTTTATTTACAAGAATCTGCTGCACATTGATAATTCCATTTTGTAATATAAACATTCCATACAAGGAATCAAAGGTTGCTGTATTCACGCCACCACCCTGCACATCAACTGAAACATTGGCATTCGGATTTTCTACTGTACCTGTGATTTGTGCACCAAAATTTAAAAGGCCTTTTGTATCCACATCATAATCTGCCAAACTGGTTAACAAACCAGCGTCAATATTCTGTCCAGCAATTTCAATATCTAAATTTCCGCCCAAATTCATTTTCCCTTGCGCAACCAGGCGGCCATTTCCCTGAACGGCATCAAAACGCGTGATCGTAACCAATTTGTCATCCAAGAAGATATCTAAATCAACACTATCCAACGCATACTTTTTCAGTGACCCATTTTTTAAATTTCCTAACAACCGAACTTTGGGACTGTCTGTCGTCCCTTCTACATGAATATTCCCATTAAGCATTCCATCAATCCAGTTCTGATCTACATTCAAGATTTTTAAAATGGAAGCCAAATTCCCCTGCATTACATCTAAATCACCTTTGATCTGATTTGTAGCTGTATTTATATTTCCCGATAAGCTAAACTTACTTTCCTCTTGTTTAAAATTAAGGGAGTTCAATTTCAATATATGGTGATCAAAATTAATTTTTCCATCAATCGCCTTTAATTCTTGCCCATTAAAGGTAACAGCATCCGCAGTCAAATGTCCGTTAAAAATCGGTTCGTTGACATTGCCCTGTAAACTTCCGACAAATTTTGCCTTTCCTTGTACCGGATAAGGCAGCTGCAAACGAAGTTTATCCAGTTGAATATCATCTGCAACGATCTGAAAATCAAGATCTTCATTCGCTTTTAATATACCGCTTAATTTAACATGTAAACTCGGTGCACTAATGACGAAATCTTTTAATTCGGTTTGTCCGTTTTTACGCACATAACGCCCTGTTGCACTCGTTAATAAAATTTTTCGGAAACTGCCTTCATGGAACCGCAGCTCACCTTCTGCATTAATATCATCCAAAGTCCCAGTGATCGTGACGTCATTATCTACATTCCCAGTAATATCTTCATTTGGGAATAACAATTTTGCTATATTTTCCATTCTTGCTTGTCTGGATAAGACAGTCAGGTTCAATCCATGAGAACCCGTTAATCCAATACTGCCATTGATTTCATGCTTTGACACACCATCAAGCAAATCAACATGATGCATATATAATTGGTTTCCGTTCACCGTAATATTGCCTTTTGCAACTTCGAAGGGTTGATAGAAAGCATTTCCGTTAGAAGCTAAGAAATTTGCCTGAACCGCTGGTGATGCGAATGTTCCTGAGATTTTCCCTGTAAAATCTGCCACTCCATTTAAGAGGATGTCTGGATATAAATCACTGACTTGCTGCAAACCAACGCCTGAACCATAAAAAGCTAAAGCTAAAGCTTGGCCATTCACTGCACCTTCTGCACTAATTTTCCCTTCATTTAAAGCTACATTGGCATAATCAATCGCAATACGGTCTCCTTGTTTATAAAAACTTGTATCCAGTTGTTTAAATCCAATCCCCTGATAACTTCCATCGGTAATTCCTAAGTTTCCATACACGACAAGGTTATCATCTATTGTTGTCCCTTTACCTGAGATGACAACATCCGCCTCTCCTTGTCCTGTCATTTCAGGAATATACTGCTTTAAATCATGCAGCGCAATCTGCTTTACTTTCGCCTGCAAATTATACGCTTGCGTATCCGTATCGACTTGCCCCTGCAAATTAAATGTTCCGCCAAACGCAGAACCCGTCGCCTGCTCTACAAATAAAATATGATTTGCAAACTTCAATTTTGTTTTTACATCATGAATCTTATAGTCATATACAGTGCCATCAGCGACATCAAACGCACCGCTTATTACGGGGTTATCAAATTCACCATGAATATTTGCTTGGAAAGCGATCGGCCCCTTGAGTGGAAACTCGTTTAAAACTTTACTCGCATCAAACCCTTTTGAGCTCAATTGCAAATTGACTAAAGGCTTAACGACATCAAGATTTGTTGTACCTCTTAAAACAATTGGCTGCTCAGCAATTTTGCCGCGGCTAAATACGCGTACCTCTTTTTCATTGAAAAGCAACAATCCATCAATTTGATCAATGACTGTGCCCTCTACATCCACACTGCCACCTAAAATCACAGTCTCACCTGTGAATTCATATGCATCATTTACCTTTAAAACAGTCATATCCAGTTGTTTTAAATTCCCCTTCTGCACCTGAATCGCCATATTATCCGGTAAAAATTCCAAATAATTTTCTAAATCAATATCTTTTGCCTTTACGCTGACAGCTTGCCGCTCGCCACCCAAAGTTCCCGATACATCTAAATTTGCTCCATTATGTTCCACCGAAATAGCCATAGCAATCGATGGCTGGCTAACAAAATCCAAACTTCCATTTACATTTTCTAAACGGAGTGTTTTTTGATCAGCACTTAATTTTACAACGGAGTTTTTCAGCTCTACTTTTCCTTTAAAATCATGTGAACTACGCTCGCCCGATAACAGCTCTTCATAATTCCACTTACCATCCTCGTCTTGTATAAGACTTAAAAATGCAGCATCGACCGTTACTCTGTCAATGGTTTGCACAATAGACTTTCCTCGTATCATATCAAACGGGCTGAACGCAATATCCACATTCTTCGCACTGGCCAAAACGTCGCCATTTTTCGTATAAAGCGTAATATCATCCACCGCTATTTTTGTCGGTGATTTTATTTGTACAGACGCAATGTCGATCTTCGTATTGATCGTCTTTGTAATTTCCGATGACAAGATCGCTGCCGACTCTGTCATAAAAGATTGACTCTTTATCCACCAGAAAACGCCAACGCCAATGATAAAAATGAAACCTACAATTACGATGAATGCCTTACGCCCCATACAACTATCCTCCAACTTAAATATCTGCAAACATATATTTTGCTTTATTTCGCCATCAGCGTATCTACTTCCTGTAATTAAAATTTACCATTCTACCAAATGAATACTATTTTAAACTACTACAATTTGAAAATTCTTTGAATATAACAAAACAAGACTGCTACAACACTTTGTAACAGCCCTGTTTTACGAAAATTTATTCTACCGCGATCCCCATTGCTTTGTCTAACGATGCTTTGCTTGTATTATAGTCGTATAATGCAGCAATATAATTATTCTGCGCCTGTGTCAAAGCAACCTGCGCATCCATTACATCAAGATTTGTACCTACGCCGGCACTATAACGCACTTGCGCAATTTTTAAATCTTCTTGTGCCTTCTCTACCGTCACTTGACTTGTTTGAATCCGCTTCTCAGATTCTATCATATTCAAATAAGCTTGACGTACCTCTAACTGAATTGCATCTTGGGTCTGTTTTGCTGTTTCTACACTTTTCAATACGCCGGCTTCTGCACTTTTAATATTTGATCTTGTTACATTGCCGTCAAAAATATTCCAGCTTGTTGTCAAGCCTACACCCCAGCCATTATCTTCCGTGCCGGCAAATTCATCATCTGCCCATTTTTTATTCGCTTCCAATACTACACTCGGTCTTTGGTCAGCTTTGGCAACATTTACACTTTCTTTTGACATCTCAATTGCTTTTTGTGCAGCGATCCCATCCGGACGATTTGCAAGCGCATAAGCAACACTGTCATCTAAAGAAACTTCATATTTTTGATACTTTAAGGTATCTTGAATGTTGACCTTAGTGTCTAGCGGTAACCCAACTACATTATTAAATGTCGACATTGCCAAATCATAACTATTCTTTGCTTTAATCAAAGTCTGTTCTGCATCTGCCAATTCAACTTCTGAACGAAGAACATCAGATTTTGCAACCGTCCCCACAGCATATTGCGCTTGTACATTATTTAAATGCCCCTTTAAGGTGTTGACAGACTCTTCACTGACTTTTACAACATCAGCAGATTGCAAAATATTAAAATAGTTCGTTGTTACATCTAACTTAACTTTTTGCTTTGTATTTTCCAGTGACAAATCACTGACTTCCGTATTCAGTTTTGCTCTGTTGATCGTACCTTCAAGCTTGCCGCCTGTATAAACACGCCAAGAAGCCCCTACTTTATTCCCAAAAGAATTTGAGGTGAAAAAGTTGTTTGTCGAAGAATTCAAGTTTTTCGACCGGCCGTCTGTATGCACGAAATCAATGGAAACATTTTTCCCACCTTTTGCCGCTGCTAAATCAGCCTTAGCACCTTCTTGTTCAGCGCTGGAAATTTTAATGCTTTGATTATTGTTCAATGCCATTTCAATACTTTCTTCCAAGGTTAAATCCACCTCGTTAGCAAAAGCTGTAACGCTGGTTAAACTTAACAATCCACATAGAATCATCGCAGTCAAATTTTTCTTAAAACTATATCTCATCATGATTAATTTTCCTCCTAAGCTTAACGAATCTGACTACACAGTCAAATTTCATAATTTATTATATTCTTTATCGATTTAGGTGTCAACCAAAATGATCCTCAAAACGATTGTCGCATACCCACAAAGGATTGTCGATCATCGCTTTTATTAATCCCGTCCGTTTCACCAACGATAAAAGTTTTTGGCGCTACTTCATATTCTGCTCTTAGCTTTACACGAACGTCGTTAGGATCATAGGCATCTACTGACATCTTAAAATCCTGATTAATTTTTGTATCTAATCCAATACCGGCTTTACTGTTGATAACGCCTACTCGTCCTGTAAATTTATCACTGCCTGAACCAATCTGCAAGTTCGTTTTATTGCTTTCACCAATATCGTTTACCCCGACTAGAATAAAATCATTTGGCGACGTATGAAGTTTTACATCTGCATTGGCTTTATATTGATCATCTCCCGCACTGTAAAGAATTTCTGCACTCGTTTGTGCCTTCATACTCGATACCTGCTGCATCATACGATCTGCTTTCTCGCTGACACCTCGCGCATTACGCAGTGTAACTTTTAAATTTTCTGCAGTCTCTGGATCGGTAACAAACGATTCAACAGAAACAGCCATATGTTCTATACGTTTACTCGTCGCATTCAAGTTGGCAATGGCCTGTCTTAAATCAGTTGCTGTCTGTCCGTCATTATCCAAGTTTGCAAGCATCTGGTCAACACGAGCAGCAGCACGCATCATACTGCCTGACATCAGATTTAAATTTGTCACCATCGCTTTTACATCCTGCTCATTATTGATTGCCATACGCGCCATAACCATACTCATTTGATTTAAATTTGCAGTTAATTCTTTTATATTGACCGCCGAATCAATCATCGCATTTTGTACGCGTTCATCACCAAAAATTTTATTTAATGATTGCACTAATTTTTGAATATCCAATAAAACACTGTCCGCGGTAACTAGTAATCGATCCAAACCCTGCTGATCTTTTCCGCTGACCACATCGCCTGCTTTCAAAAAGTTTCCCGTTTCTGCGCCAGGAGAGATACTAATATATTTTTCTCCCATAAGGCCATCTGCTCCGATACTAATCAAAGCAGTATCCGGAATCTTAACATCGTGGTGAATCAGCAATCGCACTTTTGCTCCATCGGGCTCCGCACGAACTTCATCTACTTTACCTATATCTACACCAGCATACCGGACAAGATTTCCCGGTTTCAATCCATTGACCTCATTAAAAACAACATTGACAGGATATCCCTTATCGCTCATCCCCATACCGCCAAATTGCAGTACTACATAAAGGAAGAGCGCCAGTCCAGCAATGGTAAATGCACCGACTTTAGCTTCTGTTGTCATCTTTGCCCCTCCTTAGACTGCCTTTCGATCCATAAATAAATTCTTTCACGATTGGGTTTTTTGTATTTTTCATCTCATCAACATTTCCAAGTGCAATGATCTGCCCTTCATGGATCATGGCAATGCGATCGGCAATATGAAACGCACTTTCCATGTGATGTGTCACAACAACAGAAGTAACGCCTAACATCTTTTGCGTATGCACAATCAAACTGTCAATTTTCGCTGTCATAATTGGGTCAAGACCTGCACTTGGCTCATCATATAAAACAATATCTGGCTCAAAAGCAATCGCCCGTGCCAGACTAACCCTTTTCTTCATCCCACCAGACAGTTCATTTGGCATATAGTTTTCATAGCCTTCTAAATCTACCATTTTCAATTTTTCATGAACCTTTGCTGCAATTTCAGCTTCACTTAATTTTTGATGTTCCCTCAGTCCAAAGGCAACATTTTCACCAACAGTCATTGAATCAAATAAAGCGGAATATTGAAATACCATGCCCATTTGCAGCCTAACCTGATCAAGCGCGCTTTCACCTAATTTTGATAACTCCGTATCATTGATCCAAATTTCTCCTTTAGTCGGCCTCAGCAATCCAATCATCAGACGCAGTAACGTACTTTTACCGGATCCGCTTGCACCGATAACAGCTAGTGTTTCACCTTTTTCTATTCCTAAATTAATATTTTTCAGAATTTTTTTCTCTTTAAACTCCATATCTACATTCACTAATTTAATCACACCAGCACCTCTAGCGATACAAAATCAACGATAAGAAACAGTTAGAAATAAAAATAATAACAATCGAAATAACAACAGATCCCGTGGTGGCTTGTCCAACACCAACAGCTCCATCCGGGGCGTTCAAGCCTTTATAGCAACCAACGATCGCAATCACTGCACCAAAGAAAACCGCTTTGATTAATCCGCCTGTAATATCATGCAATACAGTAAAGTTAAGAATCGATTGTATATAAGTTACCGAATTGATCCCCGCATAGAAAGTAGCAACTAAATAACCGCCGATCGTACCAACCACATCAGCAAACACAACCAAAATCGGCAAGGTCAGCATACAAGCAATCAAGCGTGGAATGACCAAATACCCTACCGGATTTGTCGCCATCACTCTTAGCGCATCAATTTGTTCTGTAACTTTCATCGTACTAATTTCTGCAGTAATCGCAGCACCAACACGCCCGGCAGCAACCACGCCTGTCAAAACAGGTCCGAGCTCACGTCCCATTGCAATCGCTACAACACCACCAACCGTCGATTGCGCACCATATTTAATAAATTCTTGCGCTGTCTGCAAAGTAATAACCATTCCTGTAAATAAAATCATAAGTAATACAATCGGCAGCGTATCCACACCTAAATGTGCCATCTGCACCAATATATGTTTTATTTTAGGCGGCTTTTTAAGTTGACAGAAAACTTCATAGATAAGCAGTACTACCGCACCAAAAGCTTCCATAGATGCGATCACACTACGGCCAACTTTTTCCAAGTAACCAACCATATTTACATTTTCTCCCTCACCCAATATAAAAATATGCAAATTATAATAGTAAATATTAGTGTACTATTTTTATTCTATATTTTTCGTCAATTCCCTGCAACTTTTGGCAAGTTTTATTACTTTTCTTGTCAACAGAGTAAAACGCAGATAGACTGCGGACAAGTGATGTATACTCTTATGCAGCTGTAGCATTAAAATTTTACTCATAAATGCTGAATGTATCATGTAACGCATAAATGTCCTTTTGTCATCGACACAAAAGGACCAAAAAGTCTAGGCCTCAAACCTCCAAAATACTTAAAAAAAGATCAACTTACTAAAATCCTTAACTCGCTTCGCTCAGACAAACGGATTTCTTAACGTAAGTTGATCTTTTTTCATCCTTCGGAACGTATTTTTCCGGAAAAGGCCAGGTACGAAAACATTCGGGGTGCCGTTTAATACGACACTCCACACAGTGGGCATCTAATCATCTTTCAACAGCTGACAGCCTACTTTTACGCCAATTAAATCGGCATATAAATTTGCATAGCTTGTTCAAATTATGTCTGATTGCTCTGCTATTTTGCTGACTGTACATTCACGGATGTTTGTACAAAATTATCAATAATATACTCAGTCGCAAATTTCGTATTTTTCATTTCTTTATTTGTGTCCTTAACTTCGTGACCTACATTCTTACTTCTATCCACTGCAACAGGATGTACCGTTTCAGCCTGCATTTCCTGCTCATTTGGTACGATCGCCTGTTCTACAATGATTTCATTGTTTTTATTTGCTTCCATAAATTCTTGTATTGTTTTATCTAATGGCTTATTTTTTTCCTCTTGCATTCCAAGTTCCATAATACCTTGCTGCTGCATGAGAAGCTGCATGATTGGAACCAGCCCTCCACCGCGCACCTCTAATGCCATCATTCCTGGTGCCTGATATTTAGGTACAGTATAAGGAACTACAACCACAACTTCATCTGAACGATACGGTTTTAACTTAACGGCAAGATTTACTTTTTCACCTGGTTTTACAACCGGTTTATCTGGTACTACTTCAAGGATTGATGCAGTCTTTCTCGCTTGTTCAATCTCAATATTCACTTTTACGCTAAATATATCGACTTCATTTAAATTATTACTGCACAATAAATCCATCGCTTGGAAAACTTCGCCAATCGCTAATTTGCCGACTTCTTGTGGATTATAGTACATATTATCTCTTTTCAAAACACCATCAGACAGTGCACTTGATAAAATCTCAAAGCTTACTTTAGCTGTACCTTCCCCAGTACGATCGATCGTTTTATCAATCGCATTATAAACCATCGTTGCCGTAAGTGTTGATGCCAACTGTTCGTCATACGCGATTTGCATTGTGTAACGTTTCGTTGTATTGAGCTGCTTATCCGTTACACGAACTTCCAGTGGAATTACACTTGGATACTTACCGAGTTTTCCAGCAATAGCAGAAGTTCGATCCTGCTGAATAACACCAACCAAATTGCCTGGAACACCAATTTTAAATCCGGTGTTTAACCCGCTAGCTGTACCAATGATATTCGCATCCGTCATAAAATAGTTGACATTCCCTTTCCGTAAAAACGGGTGACCAAAAGCCAAAACTTTCCCATCTTCTACAGCAGTTACAGTGCCAATTGCAGCTAAACTGAAATCACCACGCACCAACTGCGCACCAATTGAACTTCCCGGTTCAATTGTAACAGGTGCAAAATTACCTTGCGCACTAGCGGCCGCATAAGGAACCATATCAAATGGTTCTAATTTTTCCGTCAACAGTGCAAGCGCACCATCACTCAATCCAGCCGCCATAATAGGTGTCGCAAGCGCTTTTTCTTTGGACTCCTCTTTAACTGTCACAGAATCTTCTTTTGATTCATAACTTTTTAGAACTTCTTTTAAATTTACTTGTTTAATTTTTCTACCACTTACTTCCGGCATATCCCAAAGTTTCAACATATCGGCAATCGGTGTTATCAGGCAGGTACGATTATCAATATCTTTCCAGCCGCCAGATACAGCGCCAATGAGCTTTCCATCAATATAAACCGGACTGCCACTCATCCCCTGCAGTACACCGCCAGTTTTATCAATTACCGCACCCGATGCTTTCGCCAAAATCCGGCCTTCACTCGCATCACTTTCTTGCACCACACCGATAATTTCAATATCAAATGTATCAATCTTTGTTCCTTGAATCACTGTTTTCGCAATTCCCTGCATACCTGGTAGTACTTGGTCTGCTGTCATAATCTCTGGAGCAGCACTTACACTACTGAGAGGTAATAGCAAAAGCGCGAAAAGTATAAACAAAGTTTCCCTCATCCATCGCAATAAAAATTCATCCTTTCTCTATCGTGCTTCAATGCGAGCTACAACGTCGCCACTATTTATTTTACTCCCTTTTTGCACTGTAATTTCTCTTATAATTCCTGCTGTTGTTGCTCTAGCTGCAGTAGCTGACCCAGCAAGCGTAGTAACACGCACAAGTTCAGTTCCTTCACTTACAGTCGTTCCAACTGCAATTGTCGATACAACTTCTCCTGATAGTACCGACCGCTGTTCTATTAAAGAGCTAGCTGTTGCTTTCCAAACCCCAGTAACAGTCAATAACAATACAACAAGAATGATCCATGTCTTTTTTTGGAGCATCGAATTCTACCCCCTTAATATAAAATCTTGCTATGCATTCATTATAACCTATTACAAATGAATAGCAAGCGGATTCTTCCTATTTTGATAAAACTACCAGCGCTGCTCCGATACTGCGTTCTCTTCCGTCAGATGGTTTATTGATTACTTCATTCTCAATGACCATCTCACTTGAGCCGCCGCCATCAAAATTAACTGCGTCAACTGCGCCCATTTCCTTCATCAACAATGCCATTTCTTTTAAAGTACACCCGATGCTATGGCTCTGCCTACCATCTACAACGCCTAAAATAACGTGCCCGTCTTTCGTTATGCCAACAGCACTACGAGGAGCTCTTCCACTTGCGACATCCGGACCAAATTGTTCTTCCTCTACAGTTACATTCAAACTATTATTCTTTAATAATAATGGGCCAACTCCCATAATTTCCGGTACATTGTTCCAAACAGGGCCCAAATCCTCCCGAATCTTAAGAACATCGCCAACCTTTACGTCAGCTAACTTTTCCATACTAGTTCCATGCACAGATACAACAACAGTTCCTTCCTCGAGTGGAGAATCATTTTGACGTATTGCAATCACTCGATCATTTTTCACGATGTATTCATTTCCATACTCATTTGTTTTTGTACTGTCATCATAGTAAGCGTTGTAGAGTGTCAAATTATTTTCACCGCGTTCACAATTCACACCAGATACGGGAATCGATGTTCCATTTGCTAAAGTGACAGTCCCAGAATAGTTCACCTGCCCAATCATTGGCTTTCCATCGGCTTTTACCCCAAATGCACCGCGTGCAAGGTACGTTGTACTGACAATCTTATTATGCATCTTTGTCAAACCAATAATTTCTCCATTGGTTGCAAAATAAGATGAATTTATTGCTGCCAAAGCATTGGCGGAACTTGCAATTGAGCTTAAAACTTCACGACCGGCAATTTTACCATTTGCAAGCATCGGCTGAAGCTTAAAGTTTGCTTGACCGTCAATCGCTAAAAAATTGGCTGTAAGCATTCCCTTTTCATTGCTTCTAAGTAAAGTAATATGCTCCACTCCGGGTGCAATTTGATCTACTAATTTTTGATTAAAATTTTTGATTATATCTATGTAAATGCGATTTGGATTTGCTAATTGATTAACTTTATAAAGCACGTTATGTTTTAAATGAATCGTAACCCTAAATGTGGTCTTATTGATATCTTTAAATGTAACATCTTGTACCAAAGTATCTTTGATCGGCAATTCTTTCAGAGATGTTTTATTGATTGTACTCGGCATATCAATCACAATACTCGTCCCGTTATTTGCCGTCACTACTTTATATTCAGGAATCGAATCTACATCAAAAACGATTCTGACCGCCTCAGCACTTTGGCTGGAACGTATTCCACTTACATTCGTTGATAATTTTGCCGCAAAAGCAATTTGTGAAATAAGTAATAACATCATCACAAACAGGCCAACGCGTCTCACTAAATTTTTCATCTTTATCTACACTTCCTACTGCTTATTATAGAAAAAAAGCCAGGCTGCACGGAGCCTGGCAGGTATTATTAAATTAAATTGCACCTAAATCATTTTTAGGTTTGGCCTTCATACTCATCGACAATTGCTTGTAAATCATATTTCCAAGGCCAATTCCTCCTGCATTTGCCATGTTTTTGGTCAATTCTGTATCTAACATGGATTGCATAATTTTTTCGCCACTTGATTCCCCGATCAGAGAATTCTCGGGAATCGTATCACGCATTTGCGTATACATGTAATTTAGAAACAGTGCCTCAAACTCCTTGCACGTTGCTTTTAACTTTGCATCATCTGCTGCTGTTGCTGCATTTTCAGTAGCTTTTTCCAAGGTTTTGGAAAAAGCCCCATCTGCATTATGTTTTGCCGAAGCGTATTGATTTATGATATTTTCCGAGGAAACGTTATCAATTTGCATATGATTCACCTACATTTAGATAATTTCTAAGTCTGCATGAAGTGCCCCTGCAGCTTTAATGGCCTGCAAAATGGAAATAATATCACGCGATGTTGCCCCAACAGCATTCAACGCGCCTACAACATCACTTACATTTGCCGTTGCCGGAAGTACAATCGTATGTGCTTTTTCTTCATCTACATTTACATCTGTATTCTTCGTTTCAACCGTTTCTCCCATACTAAATGGCGGCGGTTGATTTACATCTGTATTCTTTGTAACGCTTATATTTAAGCTACCTTGGGCAATTGCAACTTCATCAACCGCAATATTGCCACCCATAACAATCGTTCCTGTTCGTTCATTGACAACAACTTTTGCGATATTATCCGGTGTTACATATAAATCTTCAATATTGGCAACAAAACCAACCACATCATTTTGATACATATAAGGAACTGTAATATCGATTCTGCCTGGATTACTGGCAGTTGCAATGCCACCATATTGAGAATTAACGGCATTGGCTATTCTTGTTGCTGTCGTAAAATCAGCTTTCCGCAAAGACAAAGTAATCATTCCGTTAGAAGCCAGATTCGTTTCTACACTACGTTCGACAATACCGCCATTCGGTGTAATGCCCACGGTAGGGAAATTCTTCTGTACGGAAGTCCCACCACTGCCGGCAGCAAACCCTCCTGTAGATACCGCACCTTGCCCAACAGCGTAAACTTGTCCGTTCGCCGCCTTTAATGGCGTTTGCAAAAGCGTCCCACCTTGAATACTTTTTGCATCGCCCATCGAGGATACAGTAATATCAATTGTATCGCCCTCTCTTACGAAAGGCGGCAATTGTGCTGTAACCATAACTGCCGCGACATTTTTTGTCTTAAGCTGCGCCGTCGATATGGATACACCAAATTCTTTTAACATATTACTCACAGATTGCAGTGTTTCCAGTGTTTTATTGGAATCACCAGTTCCTGCTAAGCCAACCACTAAGCCATATCCGACCAATTGGTTGGAACGAACGCCCTGCACTTTTGCAATGTCTTTGATTCTTGTGCTCACTGTACTCGATGCTGCGAAGGCTGATGTAATCAACGAACCAAACACGAATAAAAAGGTCATTGCCGCAATAAACTTACGCATACTAAGCCTCCACTAAAATAAGATATTAAATACTTGTGTTAAAATACCTTGACGCTGTTTTGCATTCAACGGACCTTTACCATCGAATTTCAACTGTGCATCAGATACTAAAGATGATAATACGGTGTTATCCGCGGTAACATCATCTTTACGAACAATCCCAGTAATCGTAATTTTATGTTCATCCTTGTTTTGGATGATACTTTGAGTTCCTGAAATCACCATATTTCCATTTGGTTTCACTTCAACGACCTGCACGGTAATCTTACCAGTTACTCGATTCGTATTACTTAAACTGCCGTTTGCTTTAAAAGAATCAGACTGACTCGCACTTGCTGCCGCTAAAAAATGAAAAATTCCCGTTCCTGCCGACAACTCATTACTGCCAGATTTTGAATTGCTTGCGCTGTTTGATTTCGATGCCGACGAACTTTCATTAATAATGATCGTAAGTGAATCACCGACTGCTCTCGCTTTGCGATCAGCAAAGAGACTTACGGAATTATAATCTTCCGACCAAAGGGAAGCCTCGCTTGCATGAACGCTCATCGCATTGCTTGCCAGTACAGCGAAACTAACAAGCAATACTCCCAATAATTTATTTAAGTTTCTCACGAAAATCACCTACCTTTTATGAGTTAAAACCTCAACAGTAGAACTATCTATTACCTTACCACTTACAATTTTATTTGAATTTACATTTTTAACACGAATAAAACTGCCTTCTCTGCCATCTTGCAATGCCTGTCCATCTACTTTAACAACGATCCCATTTATATTCGACACGATATTTACCATTGCCATTCGCTTTATGATAACCGGTTTTTCTAACATATTTTTGCTAAGCGGCGTACCATCTTGCAGTACCCGCTTCGTCACCAGACCAATGACTTGATCAATGTCAGTGATATACCCTGGCTCAAGCTTACTCGTATCAGAATTCTCTAAACGAACATCTTCTTTTGTTAAAATATACTTTCTTGGTAAAGTTCGATTGATGACAACGACCTTTTCATAAGAACGCACTTTAAAGCGAATATTTGACTTATTATATAGGTAATCATTAATATAAATATTCACAATCGCATTTGTCGGTGCATTATATCGGATTCCATACGGCAAATCCACTCTAAAGCTCAAATTTCCATCCGGTGCTATTACTGCGTTCGGAATACTCATATGATCGATATGAAATATCTTTGCAGTTCCAATTTGTTCTTTAATATAATCTTCAGCAAATGCAATAAGCATATCAGCTGATATGCTTTGCGCTTTTGTTGTTACAATGACAGGCTGCTTGATCTGCCATGTAATATCAGTATAATCTCCACCAGCCGCCGACAATCGCATTCCCAACAATTCATTCGTAAATACAACACTATTGCCTGGACTTGCAGCGTTTCCAATCTTTAGAGATTTTAACGCAGCAACTCGATCAAGATTATCTCCTGAAATTACCGCAATATCACCAAGTAAAATATCAGGACCAACAATTTCCACCGTATCATATGTATTGACTTCAATTGGTGAAGCTATCACCAGACGAAACGATAAATAAAAGCTTACCGCCAAGGCCAGCAATATTTTTCTTACCATAAAATTACACCTAACGTTTCAACCCATTTGCAATTTCAAGCATCGAATCCGACGTAGTAATTGCTTTTGAATTTGTTTCATACGCACGTTGTGCAACGATCATATTTACCATTTCATCAACAATTTGCACATTTGACATTTCAAGATATTGTTGAAGAATTGTACCAGTACCATCTTCTCCAGCCGCATTTACAATCGGCGCTCCAGAAGCTTCTGTTTCTTCATAGAGATTTTTACCGATTCTTGATAGTCCTGCGGGATTTACAAACCGAGCTAACTCAATTTGTCCAACTTCTTCAGTTGCTGCTTGCCCTGGAATTTTTACCGATACACGTCCATCAGCTGATATCGAAATGTCAGTAGCATCTTCCGGAATTAAAATTTCTGGTTCCATAGGATACCCATCAGACGTTACCAATCTACTTTCAGAATCTCGTTTAAAAGATCCATCTCTCGTATAGCCAATTGTACCGTCCGGCATCGTAACTTGGAAAAAACCTTTTCCTTGAATTGCCATGTCATATTCACTGCCTGTACTTTGCGGGCTACCTTGTGTATGTACATTATTTGTAGCGGATAAACGAACCCCATGCCCCATTTGTAAGCCTGTTGGAAGCTGTGTATCCGGGCCAGTTGTCGCACCAGCGAGATTCAATGTTTGATATACTAAATCTTGAAATTCAGCACGTTGCTTCTTATAGCCAGTTGTATTTACATTGGCTATATTATTTGAAATTACATCAATATTACTTTGTTGTGCTGCCATTCCCGATCCGGCAGTCCAAAGTGCTCTCATCATAATGAAAAACCTCCGTTTATTTTAACTTTAAACTCCATAACTATGCTAAAAATCATACATTTACAAAATATTCTTCTTATAAAATTATGATCTCTAAATAAACCTTCTATTATAATATCGTAAGAAATGACATAAATATTAAATGTTTTTTATTAAACCGTTCCAACTTGATTGACCGCTTTATCAAGTAGGCTGTCTTGCGTAGTCACAGCTTTTGAATTTGCTTCATATGTACGATAACAGTTGATTAATTTTACCATTTCCGATACAACATTTACATTCGACATTTCTAAACTGCCTTGTTGTAACGTACCTGTTGCCGGGTTTGTTGGTTCATTCTGTGGCGCGATATATAGATTGCTTCCTTGTTTTGTCAATCGTCTGTCGTTTTCAAACTCAACAAAGCCCAATACGCCCACAGGCTGATTATCCAATGTAATTTCACCTTTTGCACCAATCGTTAAATTCCCGCCATCAGGAATACGAATCGGACGACCATTCTGATCCAGAACCCTCGAACCATCTTGTGTCACCAATTCACCCGCCGAAGATCTTGAAAAAGAACCATTGCGCGTATAGCGTTCTCCCTCAGGTGTTTCAATCACAAAATACCCAGTACCATGAATTGCAACATCATATTGATTTCCAGTTTGCTGATTCGCGCCCTGCTCATAGATCGTTGCAATCTCATCTACCTGAGACCCTCTGCCTAAACCACCAACATCGGGGGTAACTTGTCCATCATTTATACGCTTTAACAAAACTGCTTCAAATTCAGAACTAATCGTTTCATCTTTTTTATATCCTACAGTGTTAACATTTGCTAAATTATTGGCAATAACATCCGTCCGAAGTGATTCGGTTACCATTCCGGCTGTCGCTGTATAAAGTCCGCGTAGCATAATCCAATACCTCCAGAAGTTAAATTTATTACTAAGACCTAGTATTTGTTCTTAACGTCGTCAAACTATCCTCTATTTTATCAATAGAATCTAGAGCTTTTCCCGTTCCCAAAGCAACACAAGATAATGGTTCCTCGGCTAAATATGTAGGAATCCCTGTTTCTTTTTGTATTAATTTATCTAAACTGTATAATAACGAACCGCCGCCTGTCATTACAATACCACGATCCATAATATCAGACGCAAGTTCCGGTGGTGTATCCTCAAGAACCTTTTTCACACATTGAACAATACGAGCCACGGGTTCACGAAGTGCTTCACAAGTTTCATTTACGCCCATTTTAATCGTTTTAGGCAAACCGGTTAATAAATCCCGTCCACGTACTTCTAAAGTCCCGCTTCGTGCATCCATAATCGCACTGCCGATATTGATCTTAACCTCTTCTGCCGTTCGTTCACCGATCATAATATTGTATTCCGTCTTTACATAACGAACAATTGCTTCATCAAATTTATCACCGCCAATACGCAGTGATTCACTGATTACAATTCCGCCCAAACTGATTACTGCAACATCCGTTGTTCCGCCACCGATGTCAACCACCATCGAACCGTATGGTTCAGAAATTTCTAACCCTGCACCAAGTGCTGCAGCTAATGGTTCCTCAATCAGATACGTTTTCCGTGCACCTGCTTGTACTGCAGCCTCTAATACCGCGCGCTTTTCAACCGTGGTTACGCCAGAAGGAATACAAACCATAATACGAGGTTTGAATAAGAAGCTTTTTCCCGCAACTTTTTCAATGAAATGACGCAGCATGCTTTCCGTTGTATCATAATCTGCAATGACGCCTTCACGAAGCGGACGAATCGCTACAATGTTTCCCGGCGTACGTCCAAGCATGCGACGTGCTTCTTCTCCAATTTCAAGTACTTTATTGGTATCACGATCAATTGCAACCACTGACGGCTCTCTTAATACAATACCTTTCCCCTTTATATACACTAAAACATTGGCAGTTCCTAAATCTACACCAATATCCATTGACATTCCAAACATGAATAATCCCCTTCCAAAACTGCAATATACGATTACGATCTTCTATATTTCAAACCGATTTGCATACAATTATGCCTAACATTGTTTATTCTACATTTTACAATTAAATCCTTCATTTTTAGCTTAAATCTAACAATTTTTATATTTTTTTCGTGTCGCTTCTCCGCCCCTAATATGACGCTCTGCTTTGTTTTCTTCTAAAACTAACCGGATCTTTCCAGCCAAATTTTTATTGATGAGAGGCAATCGTTCAATCATATCTTTATGAACCGTACTCTTACTAACACCAAAAACTGCTGCCGCCTGCCGAACCGTATGTTTACTCTGTAAGATATGATCACAAACATCTAACACGCGTTTACGAATGTATTCCTTCATTCCTCTGCCCCCTAAAACTATTTGCTAACATACTATATGCAAACAATCTGGCAAGCAGAACAGACAAAAAAAGACCGCACTTATACTAAAGTAAGTGTGATCTTATGCTATGTAAACAACTATTTTTCAACATGTTATTTACTCTATTCCTCTTTGTCTAGCTACCTTTATTTCCGCCCCAATCCATACAATAAAAGGAATCAGGATTTGAAATAACAGCGCGTAATATTGAAAAATATCCACAAAACTAAATACCTCATTTGCGTTGGCAAAGCCTTTCATTCCCGCAACTAAAACTACAACACTAAGGGCAAGCAAAATCCAGCCTCGCTTTCTTGTTTTAAACATCGTTTCTACACCTTTTATCGCAGCTAGTAAACAAATCGCAAGCTTTGCAATGCCCGTAAGCAAGAAATTATAATAAATAATACTTTCTACCCTCGAAAGAAAATCTCCAACATTGACCAATCTAGCCATTGTATAGGATGGAAAATATGATTTTTCCAGCATCGGAACTCCTAAAAACATTACATTTGTGACAAACACAAAGAGTAAGATTACCGTACCAAAAAAAATACCATATAGGTAGACTTTATAAGGATTTTCTTTTTTCTCAAGCGAATCTGTCAACGCCAAAAGAAGCACAGTACTACCAAAAGCTGTCGTAAAAATTTTAAGACTGGCGCTTCCAATATCTGCAATGTTATGTTCCATGATCGGGAAAAGATTTGCCACTTTAAATTCTGATAATGACATCACGGATATATCGAGTACAGAAAGTAAATAAAATGCCAGAACAATAAAAAGCCACCTGCCCAAAGTTTTAATTCCACTTACGCCAATATATCCAGTAACACATATAATCAAAAGAATCATTGCCCAATGCGGTGTTTCTTGCAGCATTGCAATTTTAGTAAATTCCGAAAGCAGTCTAAGTAAGATCGCGCTTAAATGAACAGCATACCAAACCATAAGGAAAATTAATATTTTTCCAATGATCTTACCAAAGACATATTCAGCTATCTCATAAATATTTTTTTGTGGAAATAAACGAATGATGCGAGCATACATGAGCGCAAGAACAGTCCCAGCTGCTAAGGCAACTAAAATTGCAATCCACGCATCTTGTCCGACCCGCCAGCTCCCGCCCATCACAGCATTACTGCCAAATAAAAATAATATTACGATACAAATCATCTGATTTTTTGAAATCATTTCTCTTTGCATTTTACTACCTCTCTTAAACGCTGCGCTTTTAGACTTTTTCTATCATTTCATTGATCCGGTATTGGTGATTACCAAATTCGGTCTTATCTCAATCTCCATAGACTGTACGTAATACGTCCAATTTTCTTTTAACTTGTACCACAACGCAGGATCACTTTTGTGAATGATCGCACCAATTCCCAAGACATCACACCCGAATTCCAGTTGACTTTTTTTAATTACCTCTTCCATATTCTCTTTCAGTCTAGACTCTGCTGCAAACTTAATCTGTTCCAGCGTATCCGTCTTAGAAACATCGATGTCTGTACCGACTTCCCCCAGGTCAGCGATCGTCTTTACATCAAAAATTACTTTAAGACGATTTTCGTCAAAAGTATACGATCTTTTGGTTTTGTTTTGATTTACCTCAAGCGAAAAATTATCTTGATTTTTTTCATTACTTCTTGCAAACGGAAATGCAATAATACTTCCTTTTATTTCATCTACACCAAATAAGTAATACTGCGTTTCCTCGGCAGATAAATATCCCTGTAATCGATCTGCCTTAAATATAGCTACCCCGTTTAGCTCTACGATCTTTTTATCTTGGTTTAACGTACAATGTACAGCCGGCAAAACTAAAGATGTTTCTTTTTCTCCTTGTAAAAGATTAAATACTTGGTAATTGTTTATTTTTTTCGTTGATGCCACCATTTTTTTATCGATGTCGATCATGCGCTCAATTTCTTCTGAAACGATTTTTTCATCCATTCCTTTTACCATAAGTATCTCTTTCGCTGTTTTCTCTTGTGAAATAATAGGCTTTATCGTCTCTCTTAATTCCGCATCTCTGAGGAACCAATCTAAAATAGAACTGATCCCTTCCTCTTTTGCAATCTGATTACTGATTACAATAATCTTCGTGTCACTGAAATACAATTTTTTAAATAGCTTTTTCTTGGCATTTCTTACTGCATCAAAAATCGTTTTCCCCTCTGATTCTATCAATTGTGGTTTTCCAAGATCTTTCTTCCCTGCCTCAGAAAAGTCAATAATCTCCATTGTTAAATGATAGTTATTCGTACCAGCCTGACGATCAATCGCAATCCCTGAAACAATAGAAATTTTGTTAAGGCCACGATAATTCCAACAACCACTAAGCGAAATACAGAAAAGAACAATTAATAAACTGCTTACCCATTTCTTTATTGCACTCACCCTTTATCCTCCTGATACATTCTTCGCTCATTTTTCGTTAATGTCTCTGGACGATTGATCATTTTCCACCAAGGACCCCGGAAAAAAGTATCTTTTACTTCTTGATATTTAAGACTGCCTGTAGGGGTCATCTGTGGTATTCCTAATGAATGGAGATTGAGTAAATGAATCAAGACTGCCGTAACTCCAACCATAAACCCTAACAATCCCATCGTTGATGATAAAATCAACAAAAAAAAGCGTATATAAATAATCGGTGCATTCAATTTTGGCACCAATAACCCGTTTACCGCAGTAATTGCCACTACAATAATCATCGGTGCTGCTACAAGCTTTGCAGATACCGCAGCTTGCCCAATCACCAATGCACCGACAATACTTAAAGCTTGACCAATACCACTGGGCACACGTATCCCCGTTTCTTTTAAAATATCAAATAAAATCAACATTACAAATGATTCTAAAACGGCTGGCAGCGGTGCGCCCGATCGCTCATTCGCGATATTGACCAACAACGTAGTCGGTAAAATTTCCTGATCAAAAGCTACGATGACAATATAGAAAGCGGGAACAATAACACTTAAAAGGAACCCAAAGATTCTAAGAAATCTGTTAAATGAAGTGTAAAAAAAACTTAGATAATAATCTTCATTGCTTTGAAAATTTTCAATGAATAAATAAGGTACTGTTAAAGCGACTGGTGATCCATCCACCAACAACGCAATACGTCCTTCCAAAAGTTTTCCAACAACAACATCCGGTCTTTCTGTATACCCAGTTGCCCGAAATGGGGACATTTTGGAGTCACGAATACATTCTGTAATATACTGTGTATCTAAAATTCCGTCCATATCAATCGTATCAAGACGGCGATTTAATTCGGTAAGAATATGTTTATTTACAATGCTATCAATATAGCAAATACAAACTTGCGTATTCGTTCGTACTCCTAAAGTGCGAAATTTTATTTTTAATTCGTTATTTCTAAGCCTGCGACGAATCATAGAAAGATTCATCATCAACGCTTCACAAAAGCCTTCCCTTGGCCCACTCAGAATTTTTTCACTCGATGGTTCCGAGATTGATCGAACATTAAATCCTTTGCTATTTAATATGAGAACTTCCGCCTCACCATCGATAAATAATATCGTATCACCATAGGTCAGTGATTGAATGATCTCTTTCCACTGATTTATTTTCTTGATTTGATTAATTGAAATCACCTGATGAATTAATGTTTCAATTTGATCGCCATAGATAAGCGGCGCTTTTGAAAGAATCAGCGGCTTTATAATATTTTCGTTGATGATCGCCGGATTAACTAAACCATCGTTTTGCGCAATGCAATATCGCAGTTGTGTGTTTTGACAACTTGCAATTGTGCGTACAGCAATCGTATCATCACCTGCAAATAAAGCTTTCAAATCGTCTATATTTTTCTCAAAGCAGGAGCTAAGAATATCTTTACCTTTGTCTTCTAATTTTTCATTCGCCATAAAACGCTCCTCCAAAATAAATTTTTCAACCTTATTTATTCACAATATATTTCATTTTTTTCGCTTTTATTTCCGCACATATCCACACAAGCCCCGGAAGAATGATTTGAAAAGGGAATGCATAGTATTGATAAATATCAATAAAATTGATCATTTCCACAACATTCTTAAATTGATATTTGCTTACTAGCAAAACGATAAGACTAAGCAAAATTACAGCAGTTACATCTTTATTTGTAGAAAATAATTTTTTTATTCCTTTTTTTGCAACAACTAAACAAATTGATATTTTAACAATACCATTCAGTATATAAATGTAGAATATTGACATTTCAATGCGCGAAAAAAGTTCTGCGATATTGATAATGCGAGCAGAAGCATAGGAAGGAAAATATAATTTTTCCAGCATGGGAAATCCCAGAATGACAATATTTCTTAAAACAGCAAGTAATAAAATCAGCGTTCCAATAAAAATCCCCGACAAATACATTTTATATGGATTGTCGCTTTTTTTTACCGTATCTGCCAAACCTAAAAATACGACGAGTTCTGCAAAAGGAAAAGCAAATAATTTTACGGTTGCCGCGCTCATCGTTTCTAAATCATGATTCATAATCGGCAGAAGATTTGAAAAGTCAGCTTGCTTGATCGATAGAATGACCGTAGATACAACAACCAAGGAAACCAGAAAGAGCGCCACCATTGTCCATTTGCCGAAAGTTTCTATCCCACTGGCCACCATATAACCGGTAACCACTAGCGTTGCAATCATCACTGCGAGCTGCGGTGTCTCTTCCATTGCAGCAATTTGAATAAATTCGGAAAAATTTCTAAGTACCAGTGCCCCCAAATGGATTGCGTACCAAGTCATCAATAAGGTCATCAATTTACCTAAATATTTGCCAAAAAGGAACTCCACGATATCATAGAAATTTAGTTCCGGAAACAAACTCATAATCCGAGCATACATGAGAGTAAGTACACTTCCAAATATAGCAGCCATAATTAATACGATCCACGAATCATTTTCCGTAGATCTTACTCCCAAGACTGTACTACTGCCAATCAAAAACATTGCAATCATACAAACGGCTTGCTGCATTGTTAACATTTCTTTTTGCATACGACTCCCTCTTTCAGCTGTCACTGCCTCGCATTTTTCTTCTTGCATCTTCTCTAGACATTTTTATTTTCATCAAACTGACAAAAGGCTTTCCCATCATTTTATCAAACCTGTATTACTGATCGTAAATTCCGGATTTACTTCAATTTCCATAGTTCGTATAGAATCGTCCCAATTGTCTTTTAATTTCAGCCATAATGCAGGATCCTTTTTATAAATCATTCTATTAAACCGAAAAACATCACTGCCGAATTCCGTTTGTATTTTCTTTATCACAGTTTGTAATCGTTGTCCAAATACAGCAGTTGCAGTTTCTTTGACCTTTTCTAAGGTATTTTTGTTTGCTAAATCTAAATCTCCCGCGGCTTCACTCAGTGCAACAGTAGTTTTTGTATGCAATAATACCTTTAACCGATCTCCATCATAGCTGTAAGATGCTTTTGTCTTATTACTGCTTACTTCAAATGAAAAATTGTCTTGTTCTATAGGGTTTTGTTCAGTAAACGGAAACGTAAAAATTCCCCCTTTAACTTCATCAATTGCAAAAAGGTAATATTGCGTTTCCTCAGGGGATAAATAGCCTTGTAATCGATCACCCTTAAAAATAGCAACACCATTTACTTCAACTACTTTTTTATCCTGGTTATCTACACAGTGCACCGCCGGTAGAACAAGGGCTGTTTCCTTTTCTCCCTGTATGATATTTAATGCCTTATAAGTATCGATATTGATCGAAGAAGCCGTAATTTTATTATCCTCATCTAAAATACGTTCGACTTCTTCTGAAACAATCTTGTGATCCACACCACTTGCGGTAATAATATCTTTTGCTGTCTTTTCCTGAGAAACTGCTGTTATAAAGGTCTCTCTTGGCTTCTCATTGCGTATAAACCAATCTAAAATAAATTGTATTCCCTCTTCTCTGGCAATTTTCTCGTTGACCACAACAAGTTGTATATCACCAAAGTATAAATTTTTGGCTAATCTTTTTTTTGCGTTTCTAACCGCTTCGTAAATTGTTTCTCCTTCAGTCTCGACGATCTGCGATTTAATAGAACTCTCTTTGCCTCCACCAGATAAATCAAATACTTCTATTGTTAGGTGATATTTGTTTTCTTCTTCTTTTCTATCAATGGCAACACCTGAAACAATAGAAATTTTATTTAACCCTTGATAATTCCAACAACCGCTTAGTACAGTACAAAACGCAACGATACATACTATGCTGACCAATTTCTTCATCACGCTCATTCTTGATCACCACGCTTCATTCGATATCTATTTTCCGTCAAGTTTTCTGGACGGCGAATCATCTTCCACCATGGACCTCTAATAAACGTATCTTTGACTTCCTGATATTGCAATCGATCCACCGGCATGATCTGCGGCACACCAAAAGAATGAAGACTGAATACATGAATAAACAAGCCTGCAATTCCGAGAATTAAACCTAATAAACCAAGTGAAGTCGCTAAAAACAGGAAAATCAATCGCACGAAAAAGATAGAAGCATTCATTTTGGGTACCAATAATCCAGTAATCGCAGTAATTGCAACAACGATCACCATAGGCGCAGCTACAAGTTTCGCCTCCACCGCAGCTTGTCCAACGACCAATGCCCCGACGATGCTTAAAGCCTGACCAATACCTGACGGCATTCGTATCCCAGTCTCTTTTAAAATATCAAACAAAATTAACATCACAAAAGCTTCCAAACCTGCTGGCAAAGGTACACCTAAACGTTCTCTCGCAATGTTTGTCAAAAGCGTCGTGGGCAGTATTTCATGATGAAATGCGCCAATTACAATAAAAAGCGCCGGTATTGTTATACTCATAAAAAATCCTATAATTCTAAGTATGCGTTCAAAAGAAGTGTAATAAAAACTCAGATAATAATCTTCACTACTTTGAAAATTTTCAATAAATAAATAGGGCAGTGTTAATACGACCGGGGATCCATCCACCAAAAGTGCAATACGCCCTTCCAGAAGTTTACCAACGACCACGTCTGGTCTCTCCGTATACCCAGTCGTCCGAAAAGGAGAAAAACGTGAATCACGGATGCATTCCGTAATATAATTTGTATCCAAAACACCATCCATATCAATTGTTTCAAGCCGCCGATAAAGCTCTGCAAGAACTTTTTTATTCACAATGCCGTCAATATAGCAAATACAGGCCTGTGTATGCGTCCTCACACCAAAGCTTTGAAATTTTATTTTTAGTTCATTCGTCCTCAAACGACGCCGAATCATCGAAAGGTTAATCATAAGTGCTTCACAAAAACCTTCTCTAGGCCCACTGAGAATTTTTTCTCCAGAAGGTTCGTCGATACCTCTTGTATTAAAGCCCTTACTGTTTAAAAGCAGTGCCTCCGCCTCTCCGTCGATAAAAAGCACCGTATCACCATACGTTACCGATTCAATAATCTGCTGCCATTGGTTTGTTTTTTTTACCTGATTAATAAAAACCACCTGATGCAGCAGCGTTTCCATCTGACTGCCTTTTGCCAACGGCGCTTTGGAAAGCATCAGCGGCTTGATGATATTTTCATTGGTAATGGCTGCATTGACCATTCCATCATTTTGCACCAGACAATACCGCAAATCTTCATTATGACTATTGGCAATCCACCGCGTTGTAATCGTGTCATCATCTATAAATATCTTATTTAAATTTTCAATATTTTCCTCTAACGATGCCGAAAGAAATTCCACCGCATTCAGCGGATTCAGCCAGGTACTGTAAATTTCCGGTTTTTCTTTACCTTCTTTCATCTCACTCTTATGCCTTAGCATCAAATTCCTCCCCGACATAAAACTTCATCTCTGGCTATCGTATCCGTTTTTAAGCCGAAATATGCATACGAAACAACAACGATCTTATTTTGTCAGAACGGCGCGGCAGACAAAAACCACTTAATAAACCTAAAAAAACCGAACAACATCGGCTAATCCCCGATGCTGTCCGGTTTTTATACATCCGTAATAAAAATTTTAAAACGAGCTACACGCGAAAACGTCCGACTGCGCTCTGCAATTCCTGCGCAAATTTCGCAAGACTCTGGCTGGAAGATGCGATCTCTTCCATAGAAGCAGATTGTTCTTCCGTAGCAGCCGAAACCGTCTGGGACTGATCTACCGCATCCTTACTGCGATCAGCAATCTCTTTCACCGCACTAACAACCTGCTGACTCCCCCCGGCAATCTGCGGAATTGCAGCGGAAATATCTTTCATTTGTTGCGCCGCAAATTCTATCGTCGATGCGATCTTCTGCAATTTTTCACCCGCATCCTTAACAACCTCGGTACCGACTTTAACCTCGCGCGTCCCATCGCTCATCGCCGTAACAGCCTTATCCGTATCCGTCTGAATCCCATTGATCAGCTCGGCGATTTGCTTGGCAGCTTCCTGGGACTGCTCCGCAAGCTTGCGCACCTCCTCAGCCACAACAGCAAAACCTCGGCCCTGCTCCCCGGCTCTGGCAGCTTCAATCGCCGCATTGAGCGCGAGCAAATTGGTCTGTCCGGCAATCCCCGCTATCGTATCGACAATCTGCCCGATTTCCTTCGACCGATCACCCAACTGCGCAATAATCTGCGCCGAATGATCCACGGTCTCTTCAATAAATGCCATTTGATGAATGGCCCGATCTACCGACCTGCCGCCGTCATGGGCCGCGTCCACTGCCTCTGCGGACCTGTCCGTGACCTGATTGGCCGTCACTTCAATCCGCTCTATGCCAGACGACATCTGCTGCACGACAGTCGAAGCCTCATCAATCTTCTTCAACTGCATTTCGGCACCATCCGCCACCTGATTGATTGAGCCCGCCACCTGCGTTGCCGCCTGCGCTGACTGCTCCGCACTCGCCGTCAATTCTTCAGATGAAGCGGCAACCTGCTCCGCATTTTGCTGCACATGCCGAATCAATTTCTGCAAATTATCACTCATCTGATTAAAAGCAACAGAAAGCTGTCCTATTTCATCTTGCGATTCCACTTGTGCTGTTTGCGTAAAATCGCCCTCCGCCATTTGATTGGCCATGCCAACCAGACCGATAATCGGTTTGCTGATCCGAATCGCTACCAAATACATCAGACCGCCGCCGATAAGCAACGAAACAAGCATAATAATCAGCGCCTGCTGTCTGATCGCAGCCAGTTTTTCCATGGCCTCATCACTATTCATAGTCGTTCCGATCCCCCAGGACGTTCCCGGTATAGGTGCACCGCCGCCATACTTCATCGCACCATTAAATTCATATTTTTTCACACTGACTTCGCCGCGCAGCACCGTCTCTGCCAAATCCCGAAGTTCCAGGCTGCTGTCTTTATCCAGCATACTTCTTTTCATCACCATCTCCGCCATTGGATGAGCAAAAAAAGTACCTGAACTGCCAAAAGCATACGCATATCCGGTCTTCCCCATCTTTCGATTAATCACATACTGCGTAATCTTATCCATATTGATCCCGGCTACCAAATACCCTTTCAACTCGCCTTGGCCATCTTTGACCGGCGCTACCAGTACCGCCACCAGATTTTTGGTAATTTGCGAAACAACCGGATCTCCAGAGATGATCGTCTGCTTCTTTTGCACCGCATCCTTAAAATATGCACGCTCGCCAACGGAAGCTGTCGTACCGTCCGGTTTTTGGTATTTCCCATTCTGATCCGTGAACACCACCGAATCGATCTCTCCCATACTTTGCTTAATCTCAGCCAGACGCGCTGAGATCGTTGCCGAATCCCCTGACCGCACATCCGGATCAGCGGCAATAAAATTGACTGCCGTTCTGATCGCTTCAACTTCCTTCCCAATTCCCGCAGCGGCTGCCTCTGCATTGGCAATCATATTCTCATCGATTTTTTCCCTTAATGCTTCCCGACTGCTTCTCCAATTAAAGAAAACAGCACAGCTAATAGACAAGATCAGTATGATACACGAAGAAAGAATTAATTTCGTCTTAATACTCAGACTTATATTAGATTTAAACATAAACTACGCCTCCTATCTGATTGCTACCACTTCTTTATTCATGGATTTATTTTTACCACCGGCAGATGATCATTGCGCCTATACAGCACAATCACGATACCCCTTCTCTGCCTTATCTTACCATCCAAACACACGCCTCTCCTTTCAAAACGAACACCCGGCTGGCTGCCTCCCTCTTCGGCAAACAGCAGGTACTCGTGCATTGCAATTGGGCTCGCTAAAAACATACTCAAAAAACCTGCGTATTGAACAATAGCCTCTATTGTTACGCAAGTTTTCTATCCATGAAAATGATACCATAATCATGATATATAACGCATTATAATTCAAGCACAATAATCCTCCATAAAAAAGTCCTGCATATGTGATAATATCACATATGCAGGACTAAATCAACGCATAGACAGGTACTTTTCACCAATCGGCAGTTTATCTTCAGCCCGGTTGAACGGAGCGCTTCAACTGCATTGCGTCTGCCGTCTTAACCATGCAACCGCCTCCGCCTCCGTTAGCGGTTTGCTGAATACATACCCCTGCACGCAGTCACACCCATGAGCCGAAAGATAGTTTACCTGATGCTCGGTTTCAGCCCCTTCGGCAATAACCTTCATCTCCATGGCATGGCCCATACAGATAATTGAACTGATAATTTCAGCTCGCTTAAGATCGGTAGTGATCACATCGATAAAGGATTTATCAATTTTAAGTGTTTTAAACGGCAAATTGATCAGATAAGATAAAGAAGAAAATCCCGTACCGAAATCATCCAAAGACAAGTGCACCCCTAATTGCTTAAGCTCAATCAGTTTATCATTTGCTTTTTCAAGCGATGACATAAACACGCTTTCCGTAAGTTCAAGTTCAAGCATCTGCGGCTCAATCCCCGCCGTCTCAATAGCCTCGCGCACATTGGCAATAAACTCCTCCGACTCCACCTGTTTGGGCGATACATTCACCGCAATGCGAATATCCCTCTGCCCCTGCTCCGCCAGACGGCGTGCAAACAAGCAGGCCCTCTCCAGCACCCACTTTCCAATCCCCTGTATCAGCCCGGACTGCTCGGCAAGCGGAATAAATTGACCCGGCGGTACATTGCCATGCGTCAGGCTGTTCCAGCGCAAAAGCGCTTCAAATCCAACAACCCGCCTTGTATTGATCAAAACTTGCGGCTGATAAACCAAGGAACATTCGCCGCGTTCCACCGCGCATCGCAGCCCCTCGGTCAGCCGTATTTTTCTGTATGCATCCCGCTGCATTTCTTCCGTATAAAACCGCCAGTCGCTCTGTCCTCTTTTGCCGCTCTCCTTCGCGGTATACATCGCATTATCCGCATTTTTAATGATTTCCTCTCTCGTATCCCCATCCTTTGGATAAAGCGCGATACCGATACTGACCGTCAGTTGAAAACGCGCCCCGGAAATCTCTTGATTCCACTCCAGCTTCCGGCTGATTTCATGTACGATTTTCTCAATTCTGTCGCGCTCATGAAGCCCTTTCAGTACCACAACAAACTCATCGCCGCCAATTCTTGCTACAAAAGCCGCCTCCGGCACCGCCCTTTGCAAACGAGCTGCAAGTAAAACGATCACCGCATCTCCCGCCGAATGCCCGCAGGTATCATTAACCAGTTTTAAATCATCCACATCCACAAACAAAATCGTTCCGACTGCATTTTTCCGGCGCGCCGCTTCCATCTCTTTATCCAAGTATTCATTCAAATTATGCCGATTTGCCAGCTTCGTCAACGGATCAAAATAGGCCATCTGCCGGATCAGCTCCGTCTTTTGCTGCCGATCCGCCTCACCGCGCTCCCATTCCGTAATATCCTGATTGATCCCATGCACCCGAATGACCTGGCCTTCGCCGTTTCGGGCAAACCTTCGCCTGACGAGTACACAGCGCACCTCGCCGCTGCGCTGAATAATCCGGTGCATAATATCCGCAGGAGCATCCTCATGCCGCGCCGCAAGAACCGCACGCTCGTTTTTAAACATCCGCCAATCCTCAGGATGAACAAATTCTCTGACATAACACTCAAATGACATATACCGCCCCTCACGCGCAGCATTTGTACCGCATAAAGCATAAAATTCATCATCAAAATCAAACAAATCCGTTTCGGGATCATACTCCCACGGTCCCAGCCCAACCAACGCCGCAGCCGCAGACAGCTTATTTCGGCTGACCATCAGCGCCTCTTCCTGCTGCTTATGCGCTTTTTCGGCCTGTACCTGCTCCGTAATATCCCGGATAAACATCATATAAAAATACTGTGCATTCAAAAACATACTGCCAGCCGACACCTGCGTATGCACAATATATCCGTTCTTATGACGAAACCTGACCAGCATATCACGAAACTCACCATAATTACACAAAGCCCGCTCAAACCTTTGCTGCTCCTCGGCATTCAGCCAGAGCTTCAACTCCGCACACTTTTTGCCGACCACCTCTTCGCTCGAAAAACCGCTCATATGCGTAAAACCTTCGTTAACCTCCATGCATACCTTATCCTGACGGATAATGATAACCGCATCCGGCAGCATCGAAAACAACCGCGTAAACTTCGTTTCAAATACTCTGCGCATTTTTTCCGTCTTTCTTTGCCGCAACAGCCCCTGCGTGTTTGCCAAAAAGCCTTGCTGATTATAGTCGAACACATTGCCGGCCGAAAAAAGACCATAGTGCTTCCTGCTGTTTCTGCAATAAAATTTAACCCGGCGTCTGTCATGTCCGGCATAGCTTCTGAGCTCATTTGATACGGCAGCTCCCGCTTCCTTTACAGGCACGCATACAGGATGTCGGCGATGGATTTGTTTACACACAGCGATCGCCGAGAAATTTGCAAACCGCTGCAGCAAGCTTAGCTTCTCCTCGGTCAGAAACTGCCCCGGACTGGAATACGCTATACCGATTACACCGATCAGCCGCTTCTTGTACTGCATCGGGATCATCGCTAAATAGTAGACTCCGCCAAATACCGAATCCGGCAAACGATACTTAAACGTGCTGTAATTGAACATCACCTTGATCTCGCCGGTCGCATAAACCCCCTTGACCAGCTCACCTAATAAATGAACCTCACTAAGCTGGCGAAAAGCCCCGCACGCGCCATGAAGTACAGATTTCCGCTCCTGCTTCTTCGACAAATATAAAAAAACATGCTCCGTACCGCTCAGCACCATTGTCATATAAAGGATTCTATTTAACCTCTCATCCGCAGCACTTCTCACCGCGCCCGCCGGCACATCGTATGACAAATCCGCCACCTCATTTCAACGATTTCATCTCAACCAATACTCTAAAATTTTTCTCCTTGCTCACAACTGTACACTTCTCACCAGATTTTTTAAACCGACGCTTGACTTTGGCAGTGTCTGTTTCATGTCTCTGCAGCAAACAACTCCTAAACTGAAATCTGCTGCATACCTATCTGCTTTGAATATAGCATAAATAGGAAATAAATACACTGTGATTTCTTTACAATTATTTTTATAAAAACAACCCAAAAATGGTGCTACGTAACACTGTTCGGCAGTACGACTTCTCATTTTCTGCTCCCTTGCCGGCGATAATTTAATCGGTAAAGCTTCAGTGCCAGCGACAAAGTGAGCCTGACTTCATATTGTTCCAGATTGACATCCAAAATCCCCTCAATCCGACGTTTGCGCACAATTACGGTATTATAATGCAGGTACAACTTGTTGGCAACATCCTTCAAATGCACACTCTTTAATATTTCCTCCAGCGTATACAACAACTGACTATCCTTTTCCCGATCATAGGCAATCAGCGGTCCCAGATAGCGTTCTACAAAATCCGACGAATCCTCATCATGCAAAAGCCGCTCCAGCAGTTGATAAATTCCAATATTCTTAAATTCACTAATAACGGCTTCCTCTGCCTCACTACAGGCAATGACAAGCGCACTCTGCGCCTGACGATAACTCCGTTTCAGACCTTCTATGTCATTGTAAACTCCGCCGATGCCAATTTTGATTTTAAAATTGGCATCGTATGCCAAAATACGTTCCCGAAGCCACTCACCGGCCTGCAAAGTCTCCTGAAAATGCTTTGAACGGAAAAACACCCCAATATCCCCATGGCAATTGTAAATAAACAACAGCGGATCACTGCTTAAAAGTTCCACAACACTAAAAAATAAATTTTTATTGCGATGCGTCCGCTTTCCCGCCTCCAAATGCACAATGCAGCAAAAATAATCCTCGCTAAAATTTAATTCCTGAATATTCGAAAGAATAGAATTTTTCGTGAATTCTTCTTCACTGCCCGTAATGATCGCCTGAAATAATTCAGTACGCTGTTTAAACAGATACATCAATTCCGTTTTCTTTCGATCCCGTTCCTTGCCGGTTACATCCAGGATCAGACTGGCCACCAGTTTTTTCCCATTGAGCTGAACCTCCAGCGGCGTCGATTTGCCCTCAACCCAGTAATCACCGTTCGGTGTGGTTAATTTATAGATAGAATGCTGCATTTCTCCGGTATGGATCGCATGTTTTATTTTACGTAAAATCATATCGGCCTGACTCTTGACTAAAAACTCATGCAAGCACCGCCCTTTAATATGAGGAAATGCGGTATATTCACTGATAAAATCAATGACGCGGCCATCCTCATTGATAATCAGCCCAACGGTTTTTACCGCTTTGCAAAAATAATGACAATAATCTTTCAGTAAATCCTGGTATAACTCCTTTTCCTTTTGCTGCGTAATATCTCTTGCCACTGTCAAAAATTCAGTACACCCATTATCGGGATCAGAAATTCTCGTCGTTTCAACCTGCAGCCACACAAAAATTCCATCCTTTTTTCGCAGCCGGCACTCCACGCGTCGCTTCTCAGGCAAAACACCAGCCTTGGTCGGCCGATAAAGTTTTTTAACCGCCCGCATATCCTCCTGTTCAAGAAATTCATAGACCGAATGCCCTACAACCTCTTCCACCGCATAGCCCAATATATCCTCTACAGCTGGAGAAGCAAAACGACAAATACCGCCAAAACGAAAAATAGCGACGATATCATTCATACTCTCAATCAGTTTCTTAAAAAAGTCATCTGCCTTGTACCCATATTTCCCCTCGTTTATTTCCATCACCTTCCAGCTGCATTATTTTGAACCAATCGTTGCACCCTCGTAAAAAATAATCCCCCCCTCTTCCCTATATCCATTTAAAAGCATGATATGATATAATTTATGTCGAATTGCATGTTTACGTATCATTTATGTAAATACTAGCCGTGACGATCCCTCCGGCATGACTTCCGGCAAAAGCCATGCAAAAAAGAGCATGCCACTCAACGTTTCATCATGAAACGTTGAACTGATACGCTCTTGCTATGTTTACTATGTAAAACTATATCTAACGCCGTCCACCTTGTCATCTATGCATCCCTGCCACAGAAATAAATGAATATGCAATCAAATATTTCAAAGAATACTTCACGCATTTACGTCTTGAAATGAATCGGATATAATTAATGAATATAAGCACATTGCAAGTGAACGATGCTTAACGCCGTACCCGATCATTTACTTCTAAACGTAAATGTACTGCTGCAAGTCATTATTTTCTGTCCTTCTGTCGTTTTCGCTTGCATAAATATGCAATTTTCAACTACGATCCCGATGCTTCGTCAATCGTCTATGTTATTTATTATATGACACAAATAACATCTCGTCAACACTTATGTTGTTATTTGTGTCGTAATTTAAACTTATCTCAATTTTTCATTCAAGGAGCCGAAACTGATGTTAGATTCATCTTTCTCAAAACAAGAACTTGGCAGACGCGTTGCAATGATACGCGGTAACCATACGCAAAAAGAACTAGCTTCGGCCATCGGTGTCAGCCGAAGCTACATCAGCAACATTGAGCAGGGCCTCACTGCACCAAGTCTGGAAATTCTAATCAATATCGCAAAACAGTACCGCAGCTCGCTCGATTGGCTGATTTACGGAGACAGCTGTACGATTCTCGTGCCCAAAGTGCGCGGACAACAGGCTGACCCGCCGAACGCTTTACTGTGCCGGGGCACAAAAGCAGCAAAACCGGAACCTGCGTGCACTGAACTTTCACCGGAGATTATGCAGATTTTCAGAAATCTCATGCCAGATGAGCAGGGATTGGTTATTGAGTTCATAAAATTGTTGTCCTCATACAAAACAAAAAGCTAAGCAGCTCTGCCCCGATCGGCAAAAACCTGCTCAATTTGAAGTATGTGTCAGTAGACCTTCCACGTCGTTCTGCTTGACACCTGCTTTTTTGTTATGCTCAGATCCTTGGGGAAGGACAGGCATCATGCTTATGGCAAAAAGTCACCCAAGAAACCTTCCCCGCGTGACTATACCCTTTCCCAATACTATTGCCCAACCATTTTTCGCTACAATCAGCGCTGGAAGTGTCGGCTGCATCCCGATTGTATCTCAAAAAGAGCAGCGGATATCATCACATCGAAACCAAGTCACCATAAGATCGCCTATATCATTCTATAATGCTGTTATTAAAAGTCCTACCTTATTACAACAAATAATATCATACATTTTGTCAAACTGCATTATTACCCAATGACAAATATTTGTTATATAGGCATCTCTAAAATGTAGCACTACAACATAGCCCCTGACCGCAAGCACGCGGACGGCAAATCAGTTCTGCCATCCCGCTCATCTACAAGCTGCACCCATCGGCACAAATCGTAAAGAACGCACTGCAGTTCTTTTATGTTAATCGCTCCGCCTTCTCCATTCTCATTACTTACTAATTTGTCTAAAAATTTTATCCCAAAAGAAAATTTGTTAACTTATTTATTGATTGTTATTTTTATTATTACAATTGTAACTTTCCACGCGTCATTCTTATTTACCAGGGTATGATGACACACTAGTAGCCTTGCAAATATACACAGTAATATTGTTATCTGGTAACAATATTTTTAACTAAGCAGGTGTGCTATAATTTTAACAGAGAATTTTCTTCTGTAGTATAGTTTTAAAATATGGAGCAAATCATGCAGCCTGTGCAAATAGCTAAAAAATGCTCGAATTGCACTGCCGCCCTACCGGACTTCATCACGTTTCATACTATAGTCCAGAAGAAAATCCATGCACAATTACGTAGAAAAGGATAGGTTAATATGAAAAGTATCCAAACAAAAATGACAGTCATCATTTTATCGATCTTTCTGATATCGCTTGCCGCCTTGGGCGGAATCAGCTATTGGAAAGCCAGAAGCATCGTGATGAACGGTGTACATGAGGATTTACAGCAACGAACGACCGGCGCTGCTGCCATGGCAAGTGACTGGTTAACAACCTATCAGGCAGAATTAGCCATCCTGGCTGCAACGCCCGCGCTGCACAGCGGCAATATAGAACAAATCGTCCCGGCGTTAATCAGCACCAAACACACAAATCCCAAATACGATTCCGTTGTATATGTGGATGCGAAAGGGGATTCGATCAATGAAAGCCGCTTTGAAGGCAGCGTAGCAAATGAAATCTTCTTCAAAACGGCCATGAGCGGAAAACCCTTTATCTCCGATCCCGGCACCTCGCTTGCCACAGGAAAAACCGTTGTTTTTATTTCTACACCGATCCTGCGGGATAACAAAACCATCGGCGTAGTCTTTGCAACGGTTCCCATAGATGAACTTCAGGAAAATATTTTGGCTATTAAAGTGGCAAAAACAGGCTTTGCCGTCGTTACACAAAAAGATGGTCTCTTCATCATTCACCCCGATAAGAATGTTGCAATGAAAGTCAATCCGTTGAAAGATGCCAACGCCGATGCCGGCCGCAAACTGCTAAGTTCAAAGATGCAAAACGCCGAGACCGGCACCGTGGAATCAACGATAGAAGGCATCGACCGCTATGTTGCCTTCGCCCCTGTCGTGGGAACCGACTGGTCACTTGCGATAAGCGTTCCGATAGAGGAAGTGCTGTCGGAAGTAAACGAATTAACCATCATCACTGTGATCGTCAGCCTAATCGTACTGCTGGCAACCGGTATTCTAGTGATGTGGTATGTCCGCCGCATGGTCAAACCGCTGATTGTGCTGGAAGCGGCCGCAAGTCAAATCGCAGCCGGCGATCTGTCGCAAGTGAAGCTCGATACACAAACCGATGACGAAATCGGCCGATTGGGGCAGAGCTTTACCCTCATGCTGGAAAACCTGCGCAAGCTGGTCAAAGATACCACGCTGATGAGCCAGCATGTTGCCGCATCCTCTGAAGAGCTGACAGCCAGCGCATCGCAGGCAGCACAGGCAGCCACACAGGTTTCTTCCACGATCACCCATGTGGCCGAAGGTGCAGATGAACAATTCACTGCCGCCAACGATGCCGCCAAACTTGTTGCACAGATCACCGCCGGACTGCAAACCATGGCAAAAAACGCCGATGAAATGACCCACGCTTCGGTGCAGGCTGCTGATCGGGCCAATGCCGGCAACGATTCGGTCGAAAAGGTTGTTGCACAAATGCAGGCAATTGCCGCCTCTGCGCAGGCCGTAAATGACGCAATCACCAAGCTCAACAATAAATCCAAAGAAATCGGCCAGATTGTAGGTACCATTGCCGGAATTGCCGGACAAACGAATTTACTGGCCTTAAATGCGGCGATTGAAGCCGCCAGAGCCGGCGAACAAGGGCGTGGTTTCGCCGTCGTTGCTGAAGAAGTCCGCAAACTGGCAGAAGAATCAGAATCAGCGACCAAGCAGATTGCCGCTTTAGTCGGCGAGATTCAGTCGGATACCAGCCATGCCGTCAACATGATGGAGCAGGGCGCAAGCGATGTCGGAACTGGTTCAGCAATGGTGACAGAAGCCGGGCAGGCCTTCCGCGAAATTGCCGAACTGGTAACCGGTGTATCCGATCAGGTCAATGAAGTTTCCGGCACTGTACAGGAATTGGTTGCCGGAAATCAGCAAATTGTAGATGCGGTGGAAAAGATTGATGCGCTGAGCAAAACTTTTTCCACCGAAGCACAAGGCGCATCCTCGTCAACAGAAGAACAGCTCGCATCAGCAGAAGAAATTTCTTCTTCCAGCGAAGTTCTCGCAAAAATGGCACAGGATCTGCAAACCGCAGTAGCAAAATTTCGCTTATAAAAATAAGCGGCAGACACCGACATCGGTGCACTGAAAAACCGGCTTACGAACATTCGCAAGCCGGTTTTTTCTGTACCCGGATAGTTTTTTTAATTAATTCGTCGGATACAGATCTATCGCTTCCTCCTTAAACAAACGATCCATATCGAGTAAAATAAGCAGCCGTTCCCCGGCTTTGCCAATCCCGCGGATTCCCTCACCAACATTCGGCGGCGGTCCCTCTATCGCACTCTGTGCCAGCATCAGTACCTCCGTAACCTCATCAACGACAACACCAAAATTTTGTTTATTTGTCTCCACAATCAATGCTTTTTTACCGCCATCGGCGATTTTTCCATCAATCGCCAGACGCTGCGCGAGATTAAGCACCGGTATTGTATTGCCGCGTAAATTGATAACACCTTCCATATATTCCGGTACATTCGGCAGCCGTGTTGCGCCGCTGTACTGAATGATTTCCCTCACCTGCGTAATCGTAATTGCATATTCTTCCTGTGCAAGCTTAAAAAGTACAAACTGTTCCTCTGCCATCACTGAACATCCCCCTATGCATTTATATCCTGAATTTTGCGACCGCTGTCTGGAGTTCCTGTGCCAGATTAGACAAGGCCTGGCTGGAAGAAGCGATCTCTTCCACGGATGCCAATTGCTCCTGTGTAGCCGCCGAAACACTCTGCGCTTCGCCGGATGACTGTTTGCTCAGGGCATCGATTTTTGCCGCTGCATCTACGATCTGCTGACTGCCGCCGGCCATTTGCTGAACTGCCGCTGAAATTTCCTGCACCCGATCCGATCCCTGCGACACCAGCCGAACGATCTCGCCAAAAGCGGTACCGGCATGATTGACAACCTCTGTACCGGTCTTTACTTCACGCGTCCCCTCATTCATCGCGATAACCGCCTGGTCTGTCTCTTGCTGAATTTCATAGATCAATGCGGCAATTTTCTTTGCGGCTTCCTGTGACTGCTCCGCCAGCTTTCTGACCTCCTCTGCAACAACGGCGAAACCTCTGCCCTGCTCTCCGGCTCTGGCTGCCTCAATCGCCGCATTTAAGGCCAGCAAATTTGTCTGTCCGGCGATCCCGGAAATCGTATCGACAATTTGCCCAATCTCTTTGGAACGTTCACCAAGTTTTGTAACGACCACGGCCGAACTGTTCACCGTACGTTCCACCTGCCGCATTTGCTCTACCGCTTCATCAATCTTTTTGCCGCCCTCCTGCGCTTGTTCAGCGGCCACTGCGGACTGCTCCGCCACCTGATTCGTATTGGCCGCGACCTGCTGAATCCCTGCCGACATTTGCTCCACAATCTCCGAAGCTTCTGCCGCAGCCGTCAGTTGCTCGCTGGCGCCACTTGCCACATTTGCAATCGAGGTTGCAACCTGATTGGCCGCCTGTGCCGACTGCTGTGAACTGGCAGTCAGTTCTTCCGACGACGCCGACACCATTTCTGTTGATTCGGCAATTTTTTGGATCAGACTGCGCAGATTATCCCGCATAGCCGCAAGGGCATCCGCCAGTTTCCCAAGTTCATCCTTTCGCTTAAAGCTGCGTCCCTGTCCGATGAAGTCTCCGGCTGCGAACTGCTGTGCAGCCGTTACCATGATACCTAACGGTTTCGTAATCGTCTTTGAAATATAATAACCGATTCCCAAAAGAATAAAAAAAGCCGCCGCTAAAATAAACAGCGTAATCTGATTCGCTCGATGAAAAGCAATCTGATTCGCTTCGTTTATTTCATCGGCACGCTTGGAAAAATACTGCGACAGAGTTTCCAGCGAAGTCATAAATTCAACGGATAATGGATAGGCATGTGAAAGATACAAGGAATAGGCCTCCGCATCCTTGTTCTGCATAGATAACGCCAGTACCGCCTTTCGCGCATCACGGTATTTCTCCTTCGCCTCATCCACCTTGCTTAGCAGTGCCTGCCCCTCCGATGAATACCCGATTTTATGAAGTTCTGCATAATCCTCATCCGTGTCCTGGGTAACGGATTGAATCACAGCGCTCAGCTCTTTACTCCTTTTCTCATCTTTTGTGAGCATCAGTTCTACAACAGCAGCATTCGCCTTACCAACATCTCCACGGATATCATTGGTGATTTTCACCGGTATCAGGCGATTATGATACATATCGTCTATTTTGGCATCAGAATCTTCGAGATAATAATATCCCATACCGCCAACCACGGCCAAAAGCAGCAAAGCAGCGGATACAAATACACCTAATTTTTTTGCAACGTTTAAATTATCAAAATAATCCAATTTTTCTTCCTCCAATTCGATAAATTCTCGCCCAAAAATACACCCATTACCGTCGCCACACCAAAACACGCATCATCTCCGTTCACGGGTTGGGCTGCAAAACTCAGACTATTACTTCCATTAACTTTATTTTACCTGACTGCTCTTCGTCTGTATATTGTAACCCAATTACAAATTTCCTCCGCAGACAGCTGCAGGAAATGTACCGGTGTAACACAAGCAATACCACAGTTACGCGTGCATTCAGCCGATATTGCATAAAAATTTCCCTTGATTAAAAAAAGCCCCACCCGATTCATATCATCAGTTGGGGCTTTACCTGTTTCTCTATGGTCCGGTTGTTTCGGCATAATGCCAGTATCCGCGAAATGAAAAGAAGTTAAATTTTAAACTTATCCACCCACCGATTCAATTCCTCTGCCATATCTGTCAAAACGGCACTTGACGCAGTAATCTCTTCCAGAGAAGCGGACTGTTCATCAATCGCCGAGGAGATCTGTGTCGTTTCAAGTGAAATATCTCTTGAAATCGCCTCGACTTCCTGCACAGCCTTCTCCGCACTTTGGCTAACCTCAGCCGTATTTTTCATCTGCGCAATGGTATGATGTATCTCCGTAAGCATCTGTGTAATAAGCAGTGATATCTTTTTAAAAGACGCCCCTGCTTCCTGTACAACCGCAGTGCCTGTTTTTACCTCTTTTGCACCGACATCCATTGCCTCAATCGCTTTTCCCGCATCAATATGAATGTCTTGAATCAGCTCCGTAATCTGCTTGGATGCCTCATTCGACTGCTCGGCAAGCAGGCGTACCTCATCGGCAACAACGGCAAAGCCTTTTCCATGTTCACCGGCGCGCGCCGCTTCAATCGCCGCATTTAAGGCCAACAAATTCGTCTGGGAGGCAATTTTGGAAATAGTTTCCGCCATAATAGAAATTTGCTTTGATCTTTCGCCCAAATTTTTAACAACAGTCCCGGAATCCATAACGGTATGTTCAATCTGCGCCATCTGCTGAATCGTACGGTCGATATTTTGTTCGCCCACCTGCGCGGCCTTGACTACCTCCCCGGATTGATCGACCATCTCCTGAGAATTGGTCATCATCGTCGTCATGGCTTCCGAAGTTTTTAAAACCGCCGCCGCTGCATCCTTTACAAGCGTCAGTTGTCTTCCTGTACCGTTGTCCACACTTCCGATAGAGGTCACGATCAAATCTGACGCATGCGCAGATTGCTCCATCCCCGCCTGCAGCTGTTCAGCAGTCTGGGCAACCTGTCCGGCATAGGACTTGGTCTGCTTAACCACAGAACTTAAGTTTTGCACCATTTCGTTAAACGCCTGCGCCAAATCGCCAATACTATCCTGCGCACCTGAATCGATCCGTTCCACGCTCAGATTGCCGGCAGTGACCTTCTGCGCAACCTGCGCCATCGGACGAATGCGTTTGGTGATTTTACTATTGAGAAACAGCGACGTCAGCATTGCCAGAATTAAAATAAACAAATACGTTGAAATCGAATACGTCAATTGATTGATTTGTTCTTCATCCAACTGCTTTTGATATACCTGTACCATTGCCTCTAAATCATCGACATAATTCCCGGTCCCGATTGACCATTGCCACGGCGTAAACCCCGCACTATAAGAACGTTTCGGTAAAGGCGTCTGCGTCGGATCAACATCTTTCGGCCGAGGATAATAATATTCGGAAAATCCACCTTCTGCCTGCTTTGCATTCTCAATAAATGTCTGAACAAAAAGATTTCCCTTTGCATCCTTCGCACCTGTACGTACCTTGCCTATGACGGCATTTCCGGCACCGGACGACAGCAGGACACCGTCAAACGAATCCGCCCAGAACACACCGCTTTTATCCTCACCATAGCGGGCATCACGAACGACATTCAATGCCAATTTTTTCGCTTCTTCCTCCGTCATCAACCCTTTCTGCGCCCGTTCATAGTACGCATGAATTTGATTGATCACCGTTTGCACCTGTTTTTTTATGCTATCATCATAATCAGCAAAAAGTAGTTGCCGGTAACTCGCCAATCGCGCCTCTTTTTGCTGATTGATTGCATACGCTTCGTAAGTACCAAGTAATATTGTGACAATTGACATAACCAAAATAACAATAGCAATATCGCGATTGAGCTTAGAAAACATAAGCATACTCCTTTTCCATTCTCTGATTATCATCTATATTCGTATATGATAACATAAAAATTAACTTGATTCTATTGTTATCTGATAACAATTCTTACAGCTTTTATCTATTATAAATATAATGCAATCATAAAATAAATAGCTGCAACGTATTTTTTCTTAAAATATCATACAGATTTAAGAACAATGCACATACATGAGAGCGAATACTTCGCATACATTTTATCCTCCCTTCCTGTATCTTGTGCGCTATTCAAGCATGGTAACTTGTACGCCCAAAAATAGAGCATCAATTCAGGAACCGAAACTCTTCCTAATTGATGCCCTACGTCAAAAGCAGTTTTGGTAAAGATCATCATCCACAACGAAACGATACACCGAAAGTCCCTGCAGGATATTTCCATTGTTTTATGCCCTTATCCTTACACATAATCCGGCAAGTACCACATTCCAGACACCCGGCATAATCAAAGGTGATCTCACCCTTTTCATTCAAACGATATAAAGAAGCCGGGCATACGAGTATGCATGCTTTTGCTTGGCACTTTGCACATAGATTCTTATCCAGCTGGATATGGGTATTTTCTTCATCAACTTCAAATTTATTTAAACCCAAGAGTTCATCCGTATTTTGTCGTTTGATTGTCATATCGCTCTAAATCCTTTCCAGCTATCGGCAATGATCTGACGTAAGCTGATATGTCTTTGCATGATTTTTCTCATGGCACTTGTCATTTTTTCTGGTAGCTTTCCATCTACTGTAAACATAAACTTCATCATTTCATTCATCATATCCGGATACTGTTTAGCCATACGCGGAATACTTGTAATCTCCGGCCAACCAGAAAATAGCTGCATTGTCGGAATTAGTAACAATTCATGTAATTCTCTAACATAACCCGGCCCGACTTCTTGTCTTGATTTTGCACTTAACACACCTTGCGCGGCAGCAACTCCACTCACAATCGCCAGATCGATCCCTCTAATCATCGTACCAGTATTCACACAAAACCCTGCAGCATCACCAACAATTAAGAATCCGTCGCGATATAATTGTTTCGGCACACTTTTCCATCCATTTTCCGGGACTAAATGTGCACTATATTCACTCGTTGTACCATCACCAATCATTTGATAAATTGCCGGATGCATTTTAAAATCTTGATAAATATCGGCAATCTGCTTTTTTTGCTTAACAAGTGCTGCTGGGCTAAGAACGATGCCTAAGGATATACTCTCTTTATTGGTGTACAAAAAGCCTCCGCCTTGTACACCATTTGTTTGTCCTAGAATAGCTCTAGCCGCACCTTCATCAGAACCAACATTAAATCTTTCTTGGATGATATCGGCAGGTAAATCAATGATTTCTTTTACACCGACTCCAACTTCATGCGACGTCCAATCCATTTTGAGACCGGCCTTTTGTGCCATAAAGGAATTTAAACCATCAGCGGCAATCACCACATCTGCATACATTTCATCCTCACCAGCAATTACGCCAACCACTTTATTATCTTTGATGATGAGATCATTGACCAATATTCCGTTTGCAATCATCGCGCCTTGCTCTTCTGCTTTACCAGCAAACCATTCATCAAATGGTGCACGTAATACAGTATAGGCTTGTGGCACTTCAGCTCTAGCTAGGTCAGCATCAAAATAATCGATGGTTATCCCTGTTTTTTCCCCAAGCAACATAATTTGTTCTCTAACGACTTTCCGCTCGAGTACCGCTTCTTTATGAAGCCCGGGTTCTACTAGTTCTAAAGCATACGTATAAAGGCGTCCACCTGTTACGTTTTTACTGCCCGGCACATCGCCCCGTTCGATGACGAGAACGCTTTTCCCCTCGCGCGCTAGGATATAAGCACAAGCAGTGCCAGCCGGTCCAGCCCCTACAATAATGGCATCAAACTTCTCTTCGTCTCCCATCCACTCACCGCCTTGCTTCTAGGAATTTTATTTCGATATTTTTTCGGTTAATAATGGCACAATCTCTTGTAAATCTCCGACAATCCCATAATCTGCCGACTGAAAAATTGGTGCATTTTCATTACGGTCAATTGCTACAATTAATTTAGCATCACGTATACCGGACACATGTTGCACTTGTCCGGATACCCCCATAGAAATATAAAGGTTTGGTCTTACTTTTTGCCCGGATAAACCGATATAAGTCCCGTTCGGTAACCAATGATAATCTTCAGCGATACTTCTCGTACAGCCAATTTCTGCACCTAATTGCTCTGCCAAGTCTTGTGCTAGTTTCATATCTTCTTGTTTTGATAATCCGCGTCCAACACAAATTAATTTTTCAGCCATTCTAATGTCCGCACACTGTTTTATCATTGGGCATACACGCTCAATCGTCACAAGCGCTTCAGCTTGAACAGCCATCTTTTCTATTGTTCCGGTATGACTTGCATCAGCCATTGCCGCTTCATAGGTAAGCGGCTCTATTGTTACAAGACTGCCGGATGCCACTATTTCTGTGCACACGGCGAGCCCACCATACATGATTCGTTCTGTCTCGATATTGCCTTCGCTTACTTTAATGCTGCATGCACTATTTACGAGCGCTGTATTTAAATATGCAGCAATTTTAGCAGCAGCTTCTTTTCCTCGAAGTGTACCGCCAATTAAAATTACCGTTGGTTTTTCTTTCTCAATCACTTCTGCAATTGGTTTTGCATAACTTTCCGGATACATATTTTTCCCTTCAAGTACAATTGCTTTATCAGCACCTTTTGTAATAAGATGGACGACATTTTCTTCTTCAAGTGTCACTGCAACCAGTGACACTTTTACTGCATCTGCTAACGTTCGACCGATTGTCAGTAACTGCTGCGCAACGGCATGATCTTCCGAATACACTAAAATTCCTGCCATAATTTTTCCTTCTTTCCTTTCTATAATGCGCCTTCTTTTTTCAGGCTGGTAAACAATTCGTTGACTTTCTCTTCCGGCGTACCTTCTTTATAAATCCTATTTTTCCGCTGCATCACAAAACCGCGTATAGATTTCACTTTATTTTTAGGTGTAATTGCTTCTTCATCCAGCCCTAAATCCTCAATTCTAAACTCTGTAACTGATTTTTTTGCTGCTCCTAACACTTGCTTCAAGCTTGGAATACGTGGTTTATTTATTTCCGGCAGTACAGTAACGACCACAGGAAACTCCGCTGTCACCACTTCACTGCAATTGCCAATTTTTCTAGTCGCCCTTACACGATTGCCGGTTATTATTATTTCCGATACGAAGGTAAGCACCGGAATTCCTAATAAGGCTGCCACACGCGGCCCTACTTGCTGCCCATACGTGTCTGATGATCCTTCTCCAAATAAAATTACATCATAAGCACCTATTTTTTTTATCGCTGCAGTCAGTACGTTTGCTGTTACAAATCCATCCGCAATATCAGCTGCTGCACTATTTACCCAATAAGCACTGGAAGGACCACGCGATAAAACATCTTTTAAAGATTGTTTTGCTTTACTATTCCCAAAGGTCAGGCTGATTACCGTGGCATCGCATTTTTCCGCCTGCAGTACCGCCTCCTCGATCGCGTTTCTGTCATAGTCACTGATTTTACTCTTTGCTCTGCTCGTGTCGAGTGCCAGACTTCCGGGCGTTACTTTGATATCTTGTTCATCTAAAACCCATTTATAACAGGCAATCATGTTCATCCTATCTGCACCTCTTTATTCGCTGAGGAGCAGTAAAACTGCCCCTCTTATTTCTTACTTAATTTTTAGGAAAATTACCGGTAAATACAGCGTTTTCTTTTTTGACAAAGGCTCTCATACCATCTTTCTGGTCTTCACCCGCAAAACAAATACCAAAAATACAAGCTTCATATTGCATTGCATTTGGTATATCCATTTCCAATCCACGATTGATTGCATCTTTTGCCAAACTTACTGCAATCGGGCTTTTACTCATGATTTTTTTCGCAATGTTCTTTGCTTCTTCAAGCAAACCTTCCAAAGGCACTACTCTTTGTACTAAACCAATGCGCAGTGCCTCTGGTGCCTTGACCATATCTGCTGAATAAATGAGATATTTTGCCATGCCTCGACCAATTAACCTCGCCAAGCGTTGCGTGCCGCCAAACCCCGGAACTATTCCTAATCCCACTTCAGGCTGTCCAAATCTTGCAGTCTCAGAGGCAATTCTAAAATCACAAGCCATAGCCAGTTCACATCCCCCACCTAAAGCAAACCCGTTGACAGCTGCTATGACTGGTTTTGGACATTGTTCAATTTGCAAAAATACAGCTTGCCCTTTTTCAGCAAATTTTTTCCCTTCTGCAATATTCATATTTTGCATTTCCGTAATATCCGCTCCGGCAATAAAAGATTTTTCACCTGCCCCAGTAACAATGATCACTTTTACACTTTCTTTTGCACTTAGCACCTCAAAGACCTGAGAAATCTCGTCCAGCAACTCCGAATTTAAAGCATTCAATGCTTTAGGACGATTCATCGTCACAATTGCCAGTCCACTTTCTTCTGTCAACAATAGATTGTTATACATTGTCATTTTTCAACAGCTCCTTTTTATTTGAATATATCCGATGCCAATCCCATCGGTTCATCTTGAAAGATTCTGGCATCCATAAATTTAAGATCAGAAGAAACCGTAACTTTCGCATCAATTTGTGCAAGTACATCTCGTTCCAACTCTACGCCTGGCGCGATTTCAGTAAGAACCAACCCTGCTTCTTTATCTAACGTAAATACCGCTCTCTCCGTAATATATAATACCGGCTGATTGATCGATTTAGCATACGCAGCACTAAATGTAACCTGTTCGACCTTTTGTATAAACTTCTTTGCCCGCCCCTCTTGTTCAATGACCAATTTTCCATCTATCACTTTGGTTTTTAATCCACCAGCAGTCAACGTTCCGCAAAAAACAATTTTTTTTGCATTTTGAGAAATATTAATAAAGCCACCGCAGCCCGGAATTTTAGGTCCAAATTTGCTTACATTCAAATTACCTTCACTGTCGACTTGCGCGATTCCCAAACAAGTGATATCTAAATTTCCGCCATCGTAAAAATCAAACATTTCAGCCTGCCCAATGATCGCCTCCGGATTAATCGTTGCGCCAAAACTCAAGCCTGCAGCCGGTACCCCACCAATGCCGCCAGATTCTACGGTCAGTGTAAGCGTATCACCAAACCCTTCCTCCGCCGCTACAGAGGCCACACCTTCCGGCATACCAATCCCTAAATTCGCTTTGCAGTGTGGAACAAGTTCCATCGCTGTACGCCGTGCAATAACTTTGCGCTCATTTAACGGCAATGGTTTTACTGCATCCAACGGTATTTTGAGTTCCCCATTATACGCCGGGTTATAATATTCTCCATAAGTTTGGTTAAATTTATCGTGATCGCCAATCACAACATAATCCACCAAAACACCTGGTATTTTAATCTCTCTAGGGTCTAAACTGCCTTTAGCTGCAATTCTTTCTACCTCTGCGATGACAATGCCATCATTTGCCTTAGCCGCACCAGCAATCGCAATCGTTTCACCATAAACAGCTTCTCTTTCCATTGTCAGATTACCATTTTCATCCGCTGAACTAGCACGTATTAACGCTACATCAAGTGGATGCGCTCTATAAAATAAATACTCTTCATTCTCAATTTTCATCAATTTAACAATATCTTCTGTCGTCTTTGGATTTAATTTACCGCCTTCTAATCTTGGGTCAATAAAAGTTCTTAAACCGACTTTACTGATTACACCTGGTTTTTTACCGGCAGCTGCCCGATATAAATGCGACACGATGCCTTGTGGAAGATTATAAGCTTCCACTTGATTGTTCGTAACCAACGCACCCAACCGTGGTGCCAGCCCATAATGACCACCAATAATACGTTTTAACATGCCAACATTACCAAAATGGTTTGAACCTTTGGATTTATTATCACCAATGCCTGCACTGAACTGAATGGTTAAATCTTTGGGGTGTCCACTCGCTAAAAAACTTTCTTCGCAAGCAGCTGTAAGCGTCTCTGGATGATTGCAGCCAACAAAGCCACCGAGCCCCACAAAAGAACCATCCTGAATCAATGCAATGGCTTCTTCTTTTGTAATCACTTTCATTTGCATTTACTCCTTTACGATGTTAAATACTTTAACGCAGCAAATTTCCTGCTATCACCATACGCTGCACTTCATTGGTACCTTCATAAAGCGTGCAAATTTTTGCATCGCGATATAAACGTTCTACTTTAAAATCTTTAATATATCCATAACCACCGTGAATCTGAATCGCTTTATTGCATACGTAATCCGCTGTTTCTGAAGCAAATAATTTCGCCATCGCAGCTTCTTTACTAAAAACTTGTCCTTGATCTTTTGCTGACGCTGCCTGATATGTCAACAACCGAGCCGCCTGAATCCTTGTCTCCATATCTGCAAGCATCCACTGAATCGCTTGTTTTGTCGCAATCGGTTTATGAAATTGTACTCTTTCTTTAGCAAATTCAATTGCTTCTTCTAATGCTGCTTGGGCAATCCCTAGCGCCTGCGCTGCTACACCAATGCGTCCGCCATCCAGAGTCCCCATCGCAATTCCAAATCCTTTTCCCTCTTTACCTATTAAATTTTCCTTTGGTATACGACAATTTTTGAAAATCAGTTCCGTAGTTTGCGAACCGCGAATGCCCATTTTATCTTCATGTTTGCCAATTTCAAAACCAGGCAATCCACCATCAACAACGAAGGCACTTATTCCTTTTGTACCTAACGAAGGATCTGTAAGCGCGAAAATAATATATACTTCAGCCACCCCACCATTGGTGATGAAACATTTCGTTCCATTGAGTACATATTGGTCCCCATCCAGCACTGCTGTACACTGCCCTGCGGCAGCATCCGTACCTGCACCTGGTTCTGTTAACGCAAAGGCTCCTAGTTTTTCACCTTTACACATTGGCACTAAATACTTTTGTTTCAACTCTTCACTACCCCATTTAAAAATCGGCCATGCTGCCAAAGAACAATGTGCCGAATAAATAATTCCGGTGGAAGCACAATATTTTGATAACTCTTCTACAACCAAAATATAGGTCATATAATCCGCACCTGCACCACCGTATTCCGCAGGATATGGCATTCCCATAAAATCTAATGCAGTCAATTTTTTTATTGTTTCCTCCGGATAGCGTCCCGTTTGATCCAGTTCTGCTGCCAATGGGGCAACATGCTCCAATGCAAATTCATGCGCACTTTGTTGTATCAACTGTTGTTCTTCTGTTAAATTAAAATTCATCGCTTCAAACATCCCCTTCATCTTTATTTATAGAAAAGTGATTTACCAAAATAACTTTTCTATCGAAAGCCAACCAAACAATATAATCATCGGCACTTCTTCTCAAACGTGTCGGATTGGTTTTCTATATACGCAAGTATCATATTGCATTTTCTATGCCAACCCCCGCTGAAATTTATTAAATTAAAGCGCACCTATCTCACACACAGAGTTTATATGTAAGGTAAATATTAAAATAAAAATAAATTATTAAATCATAAATTCAGTAACAGATCCTACAGATTCTTTCTGAAAAAGCAAAAAAAAAGTGTCGGTATGCACATCTAATTCCTACATACCGACACTTCGATTCGAATTCTTATCTTAAATTATATTTTTTAATTTTTTCATATAGGGTTGAACGATGTATCCCTAAAATTTTAGCGGCTAAAACTTTATTCCCTCTTGTTTCACGCAAAACATCCTCTATATGTTTTGCTTCATCGCCAACATCCTTTACCGCAGTCTTAGCACAATAGACGGTCTGCTTAACTACAGAGCCAGGCAATTGTTTGGGCGTAATCAGCATACTGTTGACGGTCGCCCCAATTTGTTCTAAAACATTAATAAGTTCCCGTACATTTCCTTGCCAATGGCAGGAACGCAATAATGCCAAAGCTTCAGGAGAAAAATGTTTGACTGGCACCCCCAGCGTATGGCATATTCCCGGCATCAACATCTCTACTAATTCTCCAATATCTTCTTGCCGTTCTCGCAAAGCCGGTACTTCTAAACAAACAACATTTAACCGATAATATAGATCTTCTCTAAACAAGCCACGCCTCACCATATCTTGTAAATTTTTATTTGTAGCAGCAATAATCCTGACATCACAATAAATCTGTTGTTCGCCGCCCACATGTTCAAAGGTTTTATTTTGCATAACACGCAACAGCTTCGCCTGCATGGGAAGCGGCATATCACCGATTTCATCCAAAAATAGAGTACCGCCTTCAGCAATTTCAAACTTTCCTTTTTTCCCACCCTTTTTAGCACCGGTGAAAGCACCTTCATCATAGCCAAAAAGTTCTGCCTCCAATAAATCACTTGGTATAGCTGCACAGTTAATTGAGACTAAGCTTTTATTCCGGCGATTGCTATTGTTATGAATTGCTTGCGCAAACAAGTCCTTACCTGTCCCACTTTCGCCTTGAATCAGTACAGTTGTATCCGTTAATGCAACCTTTGCTGCTAAATTTTTTACATGGACAATATTCCTTGACCGACCAATAATATTTTCAAACGTAATTCGTTTCTCAGCACTTTTATTATTTCTTACTCTCTCTAAAGAAAAACCGCGCGTCATATTTTTACCGCGTTCTATCAGCATATCTACTTCTCTAATATCTTTAAAAACAGCTTCGCCAATTGCTCCAATAATCGTTCCATCTTTAAACATCGGAACCCGGTTAACTACAACTTGCCGTCCTTTTACGCGCTGCAGTTCTGCCAATTCAGGTACACCAGTTTTTAAAACAATATGCATCCGAGAATTTTCAATTGTACTGTCTGCAGTATGCCCAATAAGATCCTCACGAGCGATGCCCATCACATCTTCATAAGAATGATTCACGAAATTGATAACATTGTTTGTATCAACCACAATAATTCCTTGTTTTAAGCTTTCAAGAATACATTCCAAAGCTTCGACCTTACGCTCATTTACCTTTACTCGCTCAACAAGATCATCCTGCAAAGAAACATCTTTAAGTACCGAAACTGCACCTACAACTTTATAATCCTCACAAATCGGAGAACGATTTACGCTTAACCTTTGACCGTTTATTTCAATAGAATTATTAAGATCTTTTTCGCCCTTTTCTATCACCTGCATTAACTTACTATTCGGTACAATATCATAAATAAATCTGCCTTTTGCTTCCTCTGGTTTAATCCCGATCAATCTTCCAGCAATTTGATTTATTTCCTTGATGATCCCATACCAATTCACAATGATAATTCCATCATACGAAGTCTTAATCAGCTCACTTGCATGATTCGCAGTTTTACACATTCTATGATAAAAAATATCAGTAAAAATACATCGATTCAGCATACCAACAATCTTATTTTGATAATCAACAACAGGTAAATGATTCACTGGTATTTGCCACGCTTCATCCAATGTGTTATCAGGATGAATCAAAATAACACCCTTCGTCATAATTTTATCAATACTGCAAGACATGGCTAGATCATTCACCAGTGCTTCAAGTATATTAGTTCGTGTAACTAAGCCACACAATGCATCCATCTCATCCACTACTGGAGCAACATCTACTTTATATTTATAAAACAAATTTGCAACATCTTTTATGGTGTCACTTACCTTTAGCGTTTTGGGATTATACGACATAAAATCACGAACCAGCAAAGTATTCCCTCCCGTTTCATAGCAAAAATTTTCAATTTATTCTAAGTAAACGAACCATCCTTCAAGAGGTGAATATTAAAACCGCATTTTTCTGTATATTTCGACATTTAAATCTACATTCCTCCCATTAGGTAATTTACACCAATACACAAAAAGAAGGGGAGAACAAAAATAACTTCCCGCATTTTGCTCTCCCCTTTCTCATAAATTTTTAATACTAAAAATTAAATTTGCACTTTAAAATTTGGTGGTTACATCCTTCTGCAGCCATTCGATTAAAATATTCTCTCTGGTCTTTTTTATTTTTGCTAAAGCATCTGGCGTCCATTGATAAAGTCCTGTACCAGTTTTTGAACCTAGATTTCCCTCCGCCACTGCTTTTTTCAATACATCGGATGGATCTTTACGATCACAAAGATCTTCATAAAGATACGCCGCAATGTTATGAAAAATATCAAGTCCACCTAAATCCGCCGTCTCTAAAGGTCCTGTTGTTGACAATCGACGACCAATGCTATATTTTACCGCTGTATCTACGGCTTCTTGAGTAGCAATGCCGGATTCAACGATGTATAAAGCTTCCCTTAATAAGGCTAATTGCAGACGGTTTCCTATAAAGCCTAATGCTTCACGCTTCAGCGCCACTGGCTTTTTACCGATTTTTTCAATTAATTCCCATGTGATCTTAACGGTTTCTTCTGAAGTAAATTTACCAGGAACGACTTCTACCAAAGGAACTAAATGTGGCGGATTCCAAAAATGCGCAACAACGAATTTTTCTTTTCTAGTCAATGCTTCAGCAATTGCAGTAGGACTCAATCCTGAAGAATTGGTTGCAAAAATAGTTTCTGGTTTTGTCAATCTTTCAATTTTGGCCCAAACCTCTTTTTTTATTTCTAAATCTTCTGCAATTGATTCAATCACAAAATCGGCATCTTTCGCTGCATCTTCCAAAGTTGTACAGCCAATAATTTTTGACAAAGTCTCTGGAATTTCTTTATCCGTAACCAAGTTGTTTTCTTTATAAGTCTCTAAAGCTTGTTTTATACTATTAAAACCACGTTCTATACTGGCTTCTGAACGCCCATACATACGAACGTTATATCCCTTCATTGCAAAGAATAAAGCTGTCCCAAATCCCATAGTTCCTGTACCTAAATTACAAATATTTTTGATTTCTTCGACCTTCACAAAAATCCACTCCTCATATCTTAATTAGAATAGCGACTAAATTCTCCGTACAACTCATAAAAATTACTTTAAATTTAAAATGGAATCCACGTAAGCCCAGCAATCATAATTACGCCCAAAACAAGAAAGGCAATAAATGTATAGCCAACAAAATCTTTAAATTCCAAACCTGCTACAGCAATGAATGGCACTGCAAAAAATGGTTGAATCAAACAGACTAAGTCACACCCAAAGATGTAGGCAATAATCGTTTTTGCATCGGGAACACCCAAAGCCTGACCTGCCGGAATAAGAAATGGTGCCTCAATTGCCCATTTGCTTCCACCGGATGGAATAAAATAACCAATAATACTGCTAAGGATTGCTGCAATTGCCGGAAAAGTAGTCTGTGTACTAAAACTAATCACCCATTGTGCCAAAATGTCTACCAAACCTGTAAATTTCATAATACCAAAGATACCAGCATAAAATGGAAACTGTAAAATAATCCCCCATGAAGCCGAAGTAGACGATTTTACTGCCTTTAATAAGTTTGCTGGTGTTTTATATAGCAGAATAATTAACATTAGAAAAATAAAGTTAAGTACATTGATATCCAATGATTTACCTGCCTGTACAAAATGATAATACAAATAAATCATAAACATCGCTCCTATAAAATAGGAAAACCAAGGCGTATAAGTAAACCATTCGCTCGGGGTTGTAATTACTATTTTCTTATTTGTATCTTCTGTATTGACCGGCGTAGCTAAATCTGGTCTTAAATCCGCCAGCGTTTTTATTTTTGATTCATCGTTATTGGGAAATACCTTCCAAAATAAAACGATAATCGCAAGCATAGAAATGGCCGTCAGAATTAAATTATAAGGATGAAACAATGTTTGTGAAACAGGAATAACACCAATTTCTTTTACCATAAAATGATTAGCAGTTGCAACCAATAACGGCGCTGACCCAGACAATCCCATATGCCAGATATAAAAAGTTGTCCAAGTTGCACCACAAAGTAACCGATAATCCACTTTAATGCCCTTATTGCCAGCCTGTATCGCCAGTTCTTTTGTAATCAAAGCAGCAAATACCAATCCAAATCCCCAATTTAAGTAATAGCCAATAGCTGAAATAATCACCCCCCATACATATACTTGTGGAGCCGTCTGCGGCTTACTACAGATATTTCTCATTAGACTTTTACAAAGCGGAGTCGTTGCCAATGCATAACCAGTTACTACAATTAACGCCATTTGCATTGAAAATTCAAGCAAAATCCAAAATCCCTTTCCCCATGCCTGCACAATTTCATAAGGATTTGACGGCGTAAAAACAGCTGCTAGTAAGAATGCACAAACACTCAATACCAGTGAAATAACATAGGAATCGGGCACCCAACGTTCTGCAAATTCCGTAAAGTAATCAGTTAACCGCTTTCTTTCCTTAGGATTTTTTACTACATTTGCACCTATATTTGCACTCATGAAAAATCCCCTTTCTTAAATTATTTGTCATATTTAATAATTTTAAATTATTTTAATATAACTGTAAAATATAATTGCAAAATCCATGCCAACCCTTCAATACAATAAATTCAAGGGTGTACTTAAATATATTGAAATATGAAGTGTAGTATCCGACACTTTTTCCAGACGCTCCTACACCTTTTTCCAAGCCTACGATACAATGCCAAAAACGTCATACATAACAATAGATAATCGAGTAGGAGAAAGTTTTCATAAGTTACGAAAACTTTCGACCTCTCACACCACCGCTCAAGCGGTTCCGCAAGCGGCGGTTCAATCAACTTAACAAGTACACTGTTTTGTGTGGTAGTCTAGCATGGAGATTAACCCGAACTGAGTTAGTCTCTTCTTGGTTATTGCAAAGTGTAATGTATATCCCCCACACACTCTGGCGTACCCTTTTCGGCTATACGCCGTGGCTCTAGCAAGCTCTTTGTTAATCCCCAATTTTCTAAGATTCTTGATTTTATTTTTCGGTGTTTTCCAATGTTTCCAAATGCACATTCGAAGTCGGTATCGTATCGCTTTATCTGTCTCTCGACACAGATATTTCATATTGCCTATTCGGAAATAATTAATCCATCCTCTTATCAACTGATTCAGCTTTTCTACTTTCACCTTATTACTAACTCCCCAACTCCGGCTTGTTAGTGTTTTCATTTTCTTCTTGAACTTTTCTACCGATTTTGTATGGGGCTTTGCTTTGTATTGTTTAGCATATATATCGAAGTAAAAGCCAAATCCCAAATATTTTATTCCTTTTGGTTTGTCTGTCTTGCTTTTTGTCATATTGACTTTTAGTCCGAGCTTTTCTTCTATAAATGCTGTGAGATTTCTCATCACTCGTCTTGCCGCCATTTCGCTTCCAACCATAATAATACAGTCATCTGCGTATCTCACAAAATTCAATCCTCGCTTTTCCATTTCCTTGTCCAATTCATTGAGCACGATATTTGCTAGCAGGGGAGAGATATTTCCCCCCTGTGGTGTTCCGATTACCGATTTCTTATATTCATCATCAATCATGATTCCGCTGGCTAAAAACTTTCTTACAATAGAGCTTACCTCCCCATCTTTAATCGTTCTTCCTATTATCGTCATCAGCTTGTCATGATTTACTGTGTCAAAGAACTTTTCAAGATCTATATCCACAATCCAGTCATTTCCTTCATTCATCATTTCTAATGCCTTTACAATTGCCTGTTGTGCACATCGATTTGGTCGGAATCCATAGCTGTGTTCATGAAACTGTTTCTCAAATATCGGTGTTAGCACCTGCGCCACTGCCTGTTGTACAAATCGGTCTGTGACTGTTGGTACTCCAAGATTTCTTATTCCTCCGTCTGCTTTTGGTATTTCAACCCTTTTTACTGGTTGCGGTTTGTAAGCTCTTGTTCGCAGTTGTTCTTGGATGATTTCGCCATTCTTTTCAAGGTGTTTTCCAAGTTCGGTGTACTTCATTCCATCCATTCCTTCTGCACCTTTATTTTGTATGACTTGCAGATATGCCTGATTGAGATTATCTTTGCTTAATATTTGTTCCATTAGGCTATTTGTGTTCATGCGTTGTTTCCTTTCCGTCCCGTTAGTTTTGACCATCCTTATCCCGATTGGTTACGGCAGATGTTGTCTCATTTACAGTGGGGACTCTACTTCAACTGATTGATTGTTCAGCCCTTTGCTCCATTTCCATTACAGAAATTTCTTCACTACTACGGCTTATGCTGACTTCTCACAGTTTGTTGTTACTCGGTTAATGGAACCGCTGTGAGATCTCCCCGATTAAGGTGCGAACTCTTTCCCTTCATATATCCGCCGCATTTACTTCGTTCCTACAAATGTGATAGTAATTAGACTTCGCTTTGTCTTGCAAGCTTATCTCTCGGAACCCAGCCTTCTATGCGATTTCTGTCCGTCGGACCAAAGGTTTGCCTACAGCTTCCTTCAGATTCAACCTCACGATTGTCACCCTTGCTGTTCAGCTATACACTTCCCACTATCCGGGCGTATTAGGGACTTTCACCCTCAAGAGTTCGCCCATGTCGGGCGAACAAAAAAGACAGGATGCTTTTTCATCCTGTCTAGATTATGAATTTTCACCAAAAATCTTATGATCCGGCCTACGATTTAACCAACCGTACAAAACGCATTTTTTTATAACGATATATCGCTAAACACAGCATTACAATTCCATAAAGAAAAAGAATTGTAATATCTTTATACAAATTCACTGCATACCCTGCAAGCATTAAACTGCGTAAATTCGTAACCAGATAAGTCAATGGCAATACCCCAGCAATACCTTGGGCAAGTAAAGGCATCGCATGCAATGGCCAAGTAAACCCCGAAAGAATAAAAATCGGCACTGAACTTGCAAGCGCCAACTGATAAAATACAAGCAGTTTTCCAAAAAAAGAAATTAAAAAACTGCCCAAGCCTACCATTGCAAAAACAAATCCACAACCCAATACTATGACTTCAAAAAAATTACCGCGTGCCGGCAAGTTGAAAGTCTGAACTGCGATTGTCAAGAGTATTCCATACGCTAAGGTACCCGTCAACCAAAAAGGCAGTATTTTTCCTAGCACCACCTGCCATGGTTTACATTTGATATATTGACCGCTTTTATACTCAATCATCATTGAAATTGCATTCGGAATAAAAAGAGACATCTGGAAAGAAGTTGCTAATAAACCGAACAAGAAAAATAATTGATAATCCAGCATGGGATTATGCAAAATTCTTGTTTGTAAGTTAACTGGGAAGATTTTATGAATTGCTGCTGTCTGCAAATATCCTTCTTGATTTTCCAGCCGTGTTACTGCTACCTGCTTTGAAAAATCTTCTAATATTTCTTCTGCCGCCGTAATAACGACATTGACCAACATTAAATTTATTCCACTTACTTCAATTAAAACCTCACTTGCCTGCCCTATTTTTATATTTTGGTTAAAATCTGCAGGTATCCCAATACCAATAGCTGCTTCTTTTTTATTCAGACATTCTGCCAGTTTTTCTTCTGAATCTACAAACGCAATCAAAGAAAACCGATCAGAATCCTCAAATTTTTGTACAAGCTGCCGACTAAAATACGTCTGGCTTTCATCACAAACCACCAATGGAATATTGCCAATTGAATTTTGACTGAATAAATTACCAAATAAGAACAAATACAGTAACGGAATTACAAACATACTTAATAACAATTTAGGACGATTTTTAAGTATACCTTTAAATTCACGCATTGCGATTTCTACACATGTCATCCCTTAGCCTCCATTGCGTTAGCTGCGTTCATTTTTGCGACTCTATATCTGCACACACCGACTGTAGCAATGAAAACACTCACTCCGCCAGTTCCTAAAATTACGACGTTTTGCCATAAATCCGCTGAATAGCCAATAAGCAAAAGATCTCGAATCGTATCCACAGCATAATTCATCGGTAAAATATAGGAGTACAAATAAGTAAAACTATTTTTTGCAATATGCGGCCACGAGTAACCACTATATAAAAAAGCTGGCATAAAATAAAGAAATTCGATTGGATGAAATGGTATGATTTCACTGGTGGCAGCCGCAGAAAACAACAGACCTAAGCTCGTAACTGCAAATGTAAACGCACCATAAATTAACAATAAACCGCCCCACTCTCCATGAAACGGCACTGCATAAAAATAAATATACATACCGCATGCTAAAACAGCGGCAAAAACAGTGCAAACCCAGTAAGCTGCAAGCTTTCCTGCAACGATACATAATGTCGAATACTTCTGCCACAATACTTGCTGTTTATACTCCCTAACAATTGCTAAACAAATAGATAAAATAATACCGATTTGCAAACCATTGGTTGCTAGTCCTGGCAGCATAAAAGGGTTATAAGAATCCGTTGGATTATAAAGAATACGCATTCTCGTTGCAATTGGTTGTACGGTATATATGGCTTGATTTGGTACTTGCCCGATTGCTTCCACTAATTTTTTTCCTAAACCAATATTATAGGTCGTAAGAATTTCTCTGGCAAAATTTATCGCTGAATTTGGATACATTAGATTTTCCGCATTCACGCTCAGTAGAACCTCCGTACCCAATCCTTTCTTAATATTTGCCGCAAAATCTACTGGAACACCAATCGCAACAAGTGCCTGTTCATTCTGCAAATATTTTTCCATATCTTCTTCTGTATCAACCACTCCAACAATCTCAAAACGTTCCGAGTCAGCGAATGCCATGAGGAGTGATCGACTAGCCGAACTTTGATCTTGATCATAAAACACGGTTGGAATCGCCTTTAAAGTATTCTGACTATACACAAAACCACATAATAATGTAAACACAAACGGAAGTCCAAATAAAAAACATGCGGCTTTACTCTTGCGGAAAATAAAGTTTAATTCTTGCATGAAAATAAAATAACTATCTCTCATTTGTCAGCATCATCCAATCAACCGAAATCGCATGCCCGGACGAAGTTTCTCTGAATTCACTTGGATCTTGACGTTGAAGGTAATAATATCTTGTTTATCACGTTCATTCGTTGCCCGATATGTTGCATACTCCGCTTTTTTACTGATATCAATGATATCGCCCTCTACTTTTAATTGTTTATCTCTTCCTTCTAAAGCAACATGCTGCCCAATTTGATAGTTTGATAGCTCCGTCTCCGCTACTTTTATATTTATCCAATTATCTTGCGGATCCTGAATACTTACAATTGGAATCCCTGTGGAAATCATTGCCCCAATTTCAACATATTTTGCTGTGATAATCCCATCAAAAGGGGCTCTAATCTCTGTCTCATCTAAACTGACTTGTGTTTGCTCTAACTGTGCCGCAGACTGCGCGATTTTACTACGCAGCACTGTTTCATTTTCACGGTTCGATTCCATTTGCAGAAGATTTGCTTCCGCTGAATCCACCGAAGCTTTCGCTTCTTCACACGCGGCCATTGCCACCTGATATTTAGATTTATAACTTTCAAACGTTTGCTGAGAAACAGCTCCTGAATCTACTAACTTTGAAAATCTAGCAAAATCCGACTTTGCTAATTCTAGATCGGCTTGCGCCTTTACCAAATTGGCTTGCGCTACAGCAAGTGCCGCTTGGACAGTCTGATCTTGCTGCTTTGTCGTTGTGGCCGCCTGATTTAACTGCGCGATAAGCGATTGTTCTCCTGCCTTCGCTTGATTTACTTCAGCAATGATAGAACGATTATCTATACGCGCTAATACTTGTCCTTTTTTTACGACATCACCTTCTTTAACCAACAGCTCAACAACTCGTCCTGCAATTTTAGAATTGATATCAACTTCTTTTGCCTCGGTTCTCCCCCATACTTCAGTTTGTGATTGCTTGAAACTACAACCATCTAATACTATACCAATTAGTATAATGACCAATGCCACTATCCCCTGCAAACATCGATATTTCTGATACTGAACAAACACAAACTTTCCCCCTAGTGAATACTTTTCTTGTTTTTAAACCATTGCAATATTATAATAAAAAATAATTCATATGTATAATACATAAAAAAATAATGATTAATACAAAAAATGTATAGATTGAATTCTTGTGGAGGGTTTCAATTGATCAACTTAAAAAAATTACAATATTTTCTCACTGTAGCTGAAGAAGGACAAATTACCCGCGCCGCTAAAAAATTATGCATTGCGCAACCCCCATTAACGCATCAATTAAAAACTTTAGAAGCGGAGCTCGGTGTACAATTAATCAAAAAAGTCGGCCGTAATATACAATTGACCTCTGCCGGCTACGCATTGCGTGACCGCGGCGAACAAATACTGGAGTTAGTGAATAAAGCACAAAAAGAACTGAAAGATATCGACCAAGGTGAAACCGGCACTTTATCCATTGGTTCAGTAACTACTTGGGGCGCCACCGTCTTACCTGATCAAATTTATAATTACAGCTTGCAATACCCCAAAATACGCTTTCGTATTTATGAGGGCGATAATCACAAGATCACAAATCTTCTAAGCAATGGAGTTATCGAAGTGGGTGTCATATTTTTCCCCATCGATACCTCACTCTATGAATCCATCCGCCTGCCGAATGAACCTATGTTTGCCGCAATGCATCCAAAATGGGATGATCATCCGGAAAAAAGCTCGATTGGTCTTAAAGAGTTGAGCAGTAAGCCGCTGATTTTACACCGATTGCACGAACGCATTAAAGCCTATTACCAGGAAGAAAATATAACCCCTAATATTATCTGCATTCATACAGATATTCGCTCCATGCTTGCCTTAGCAAGTACAGGGCTTGGCGTAACGATTGTATCGAAATCAAGCGCTTCGCTAAGACAGGACAGCACCTTAATCTATAAGGAAATTACAGAACCACAATTACCTTTATCTGCTATGATCATTTGGAAACGTAATCATTATCTATCAACAATCGCCCGTAACTTTCTAGAAATGTTTAACACAACTTTATAAATTAATTTACAAAATACTTTTATCTTTCAATAAAAAAAAACTGATATAAATTGAACTATAACTTGTTCAATTTATATCAGTTTTATATTCTTACCCTATGAAATTATCTCAATGTGTATGGCAAGCATCGTACAAGCCTTTTTCTTTCAGTACTTTAATCAGCACGTCTCCCATACCCGCAGGCGTTTCTGCCACTTCAATACCGCAGGCATTCATGGTCCGAATTTTTTCTGCCGCCGTACCTTTACCGCCAGAGATAATCGCTCCGGCGTGTCCCATACGTTTCCCGGGAGGTGCCATACGCCCGCTGATGAAGCCGACTACAGGCTTCTTCATATGTTCTTTTACCCAAACAGCAGCTTCTTCTTCAGCCGTACCGCCGATTTCACCGATCATAATGACTGCATAAGTATCCTCATCTTCATTAAATGCTTTTAATACATCAATAAAATCCATCCCTTTAATTGGATCACCACCAATACCGACAGCAGAACTTTGTCCTATGCCTGCTTGTGATAATTGATACACTGCTTCATACGTCAAAGTTCCGGAACGCGACACAACGCCAACATGTCCCTTTTCATGAATGTATCCTGGCATCAAACCAATTTTACATTCTTTTGCTGTCGTAATCCCCGGACAATTTGGACCAATCAAGCGAGTTTTCTTACCTTCCATATAACGTTTCACTTTAACCATGTCCATTACAGGAATATGCTCTGAAATACAAATTACCAATTCCAGTTCTGCATCGACCGCTTCTAAAATCGCATCCGCGGCAAACTTCGCCGGTACATAAATAACCGAAACTGTAGCACCAGTTGTTTCAATAGCTTCACTCAACGTATTAAATACCGGAACACCTTCAACTTCCGTTCCACCCTTACCAGGAGTAACACCGCCAACTATTTTTGTTCCATATTCGATCATTTGCTTCGTATGAAATTTTGCTGTCGATCCTGTAATACCCTGCACAACAACTTTAGTATCTTTATTCACTAAAATACTCATTTTTCTTCCTCCCCACAATTAACCTACTAAAGAAACAATTTGTTTAGCACCAGTGTCTAATGAATCCGCCACTACGATATTAATCCCTGATTCCTTTAGAATAGCCTTGCCTTCTTCTACATTCGTGCCCTCTAACCGAACCACAAGGGGTACGTGAATCCCCACTTGCTGTGCCGCACCGACGATTCCTTTGGCAATCACATCACATTTATTAATTCCGCCAAAAATATTGACGAAGATACCTTTTACCTTTTTGTCTGAAAGAATAATATCAAATGCACCTTTCACCGTTTCAACCGTACTGCTGCCACCAACATCCAAGAAGTTTGCTGGCTCACCACCATAGTGCTTAATAATATCCACTGTCGCCATCGCAAGTCCTGCCCCGTTTACCATACAAGCAATGTCCCCGTCTAAAGTCACGTAATTCAAGCCATATTTTGCCCCTTCAAGCTCATTGGCATCTTCCTCATCCACATCACGATATGCTAAAAGGTCTGGATGACGATAAAGCCCACTCGAATCGAAATTGAGTTTTGCATCTAATGCCATAACTTTCCCATCGCCAGTTACAACTAGCGGATTAATTTCTGCAATTGAACAGTCATTTTCGATAAAGACTCGATAAAGACCGATCATAAAACTCACAGCTTTACCAATCAGTTCAGCAGGTATCTGAAGTTTAAACGCAATCCGTCTCGCTTGATAAGGCGAAAGTCCAACAACAGGATCAATATACTCTTTAAAAATCTTCTCCGGTGTATTTGCAGCTACCGTTTCAATCTCCGTTCCACCTTCCGCGGATGCCATCAAAACAACCTTAGACGTGCTTCGATCAATTACGAAACCAACATAATATTCTTTCTTTATATCGCAACCTTCTTCAATAAGTAAACGCTTTACAACTTTTCCTTGCGGCCCCGTTTGGTGTGTAACTAAAGTCTTTCCTAAGATTTCACTGGCATATTGACGAACCTCATCGAGACTTTTAGCAACTTTCACTCCACCGGCCTTGCCACGACCGCCAGCATGGATTTGCGCCTTAACAACATAAACACTTGTCGATAATTCTTGCGCTGCTTTTACTGCTTCCTCCACTGAAAAAGCTGGCTTGCCATTCGGCACCTCTACACCATATTTTCTGAGGATTTCTTTGCCTTGATATTCATGGATATTCATAGTTAAACCCCCTATCAAAATTGTATCTTTTGAGTTCAATTGACAAAATTTTTAAAATATTTCTTAAATAAAACCTATGCAACGTAACACATTTCTCTTATATTGTACAATGCAAGCAAAATATTTGTCTAGCAATTCACCCAATAAAACCTAAAATAAAATACAGCCAAATTGATAAGAAAAACAGTTCTTCGTTGCCGCTTTGACAAACACAATTTTACAATTAAATTGTTGCCTTCTAAAAAGTTTTTTATGCGCTTCGTAATTTGGTCAAAACTCTTCCGCCTCCGTTTCTTCATTATCATTTATGATTAAAGCTCCATATATTAATATAATATATGCAAATAGATAAAAATAAAAGTGAAATTTGTACTTATTTTGAGTTTTATCAAATTTTTTTAATTGGGCATTCAGTAACACATTGATCCATAAATCATATGCTATATCGTCATTTCTTTTTTGGGCATTAATTTGGGTATTAATATGAATAAATTAGGCATACCCAATGTCCATTGCTAATAGACTATTCTAGTCAGGTATGAATACCGCGGCAATTTTGCATATCAAAATTAGGAACGTATCAGGGTTCCTACCTTATATGCTTTAACCGACAACCGCAAAATTTTAAATCTGGAGTGTGATTTATGAATACCCCCGTTGAAAATATCCATAAAATATTAATTGTTGTGATTGCCCATATGGGAGATGTAATCTTAGCGACCCCCTTGACAAGAGCACTGAAACGGCGTTTTCCCGGAGCTGAAATTGATTTATTAATCAGTCCGATTGCCAAAGAAGCCGCCATGCATAATCCATATGTCGATCATCAAATTATCTACGATCTGGATAACTTACAAAGCTCCGCATTACGACCACTCATTCAAGAATTGCAGAATAAAACTTACGATCTTGCGTTATCCCTAAATGATGATCTGATTGGAGCAATGTTAACTGGCCTAAGTTGTGCCCGTTATCGTCTCGGGTTTGAAAATAAATTACAACCCAACCTCTTCACCCACACTGTAAAACCACCAACAAAGCTTTTACACCAATCGGAAAAATATTTAGAAATTCTAAAACCACTTGGACGAATTGAACAAGATTCCAGTATTGAATTTAAAGTTTTTGAAAGTGAAAGGGTGCATCTATATCACAAACTAGATTTATCTTCAACAAAGCCGCTTATTGTCCTTTGTCCTTTCAGCAGCCATAAGCATAAAAACTGGACATCAGAAAATTGGATTGCCATCATAAACTACTTGTCAAAAAAGGCACAATGCATCTTGATTGGCAGCGAAAAAGAACTACCGGAAATAGAGAAAATTCATGCTGCGACTGGCAATGCCGGAATCATTGCCGCAGGCAAGTTAACCTTAGGTGAATCTGCAGCCTTAATCAAAGCTGCAAACCTGTTCATTACAGTAGACACTGGGCCTATGCATATCGCACAAGCTTTTGACACACCCGTTATTGTTTTAATGGGGCCCACGCATTCAAGAGTTTGGGGACCTCGTAATCGCTATGACATCGTCCTTCGTTCTCTTAGATGCCCATGCGCACCATGTTGGCAACTCTACAAAAACTACTGCAATTTCGAGTGCAAAGACCATAGTTGCATGACACAAATTACAGCTGATGAAGTGATAAAAGCAGCAAACTATGTATTGAACATGCAAAGAAAAATCTGGGCATAAAATTAAATCTCTCAAGGATGATTTTCCGTTGCTGACAAAAGCAACGAAATCATCCACTCAATATATTAAGTAACTACATATAGAACCTTTATAGACAACCTATAGACAAAAGACCGTAGGCTAACAGTAAGCACGCAAATACGTTCCGAAGGATGAAGAAAAACCGACTTACGTAAAAAATCCATTTGTTTGAGCGAAGCAAGCTGAGGATTTTAGTAAGTCGGTCTTTTTTCAAATATTTTGGAGTAATGCCAAAAGTCCATCCACATATTTATCAATAAATTAAGATTTTACAAATGCAATCAATGATTATACTCTTCCAAAGCCACAACTGCATCATGCAGCATTTGCTTCGTCACTTTATATGGAGTCCTAACAAGTTCCGGACTTTGTTCTGTCTTAGCAAGAACAGCATCCATTTCATCCAAACTAACGTCAAGATCAGCTAACTTCGTAGGCAGACCAACACTCTTAAAGAAATCAAAAATTCTTTTAAGCTCTTCCTTCTGTTTATCACACATTAAAAGAACCAACACACCATAAGCAACAACCTCACCATGCAAGTGTTTTTCTTCAATCTGCGGCAACATTGTAATCGCTGCAAACAACGCATGTGCAATGTGCCCATTATAATCCTGCACAACAAAATTCGAAACCATGCCAGTGCTGACAACAATAGCAAGCATAACTTGTTCCAATTCATAACTTACATGTTTTGCTTCATTATCTTTTAAAGCTTTTTCCCCATATTTTACAATTGGGTCAGCACACATTTGACTCAGTACAACACCAATTGCATTGGAGTGATCTAATTCTACATTTCTCGCAGAAATACCAGCCTCATAAAACTTCGCAACCGTATCCCCCATACCAGCCCATAAAAACTGTTTAGGTGCCTCCGCAGCGATTTTTGTGCAAATAAATGCATGTACTGGCGGAATTTTTGAAAACGATAACTCTCTATATGTACCATTTGGATGATATACGACACCAAGGCTGGTCAGACAAGCACAGTTACTGGAAATCGTAGGAAAAGTAAAAAATGGTTTTCCCAATGCATGCGCCAAAATTTTACAAGTATCAATCGCTTTTCCGCCACCAATCGCGAAAATCATATCTGCATCTTGTACACTTGTATGCGCTTTTAATTTCTCAACATTTTCGTAAGAAGCTTCGCCACCAAACCAAAGAAACTCGCTAATATCAAGTGAAGTTCCTTCAATTGCCTGCAGTATCAAATTCTTCACCTTCGAAATTGCTGTTTTACCACCAATTGCAACGACTTTTGTACCATACCGCGGGCATACATCTTTCACCTTATCATAAGCCTCTTCGCCAATTGTATAACTAGGAAAAATCACGCTATATTCACTCATTTAAAAGCTCCCACCTATTTCAACTTTATTTTACTGAATTATCTTTTAAGTTTACCATTGACGAAAACGAATAGCAAGGTTTTAACTTTACAAGTTTACAATGTGTTTGGAAAAGCAACTATCGCATTAAGATTTTACTTATAAAATTCTTAATACAGCATGAAACACATAGATGTCCTTTTGTCATCGACACAAAAGGACCAAAAAGTCTAGGCCTGCGTCCTCCAAAATACTTGAAAAAATAGTGGCTTGCTAAAATCCTCAACTCGCTTCGCTCAGACAAACGGATTTCTTCACGCAAACCACTATTTTTTCATCCTTCGGAACGTATTTTTCCGGAAAAGGCCAGAGAACGAAAAAAACTGCCGCATTAAAATGCGACAGTCAAGCTATAAAAAAAGCAACTCGTATTCGCATAGGTGAATACGAGTTGCTGAAATACGTTCCACTTATTAACTAGTACGAAGATAGGTTGCCGGTTGGCGAGAAGTGCCTAGATGCTAGGCGCGGCAAGGGGATGTGAAGGAGTCGTACTCGTGTACGTCGACGAGCAGCCCCTTGCTGCAACGACGCAGATGGGCGCTTATCGCCAGCCCGCGGCCTATCTGTCCCTAGTTTGTCCTCACACAGTAGCCGCCGCAAGTAGCTTTTTCAGATTTTCTTGTACACTTTGCTCTTTTAAAAAGAGCCCGGAAGTTCCGCCCGTAAAAATCGTTGCACCTGCGTCTTTCAACATTTTTACGGTTTGGCAATTCACATTGCCGTCAGCCTGAATCCGCACCGAGCTGTTTTTCTTTTGCAGCATCGCATGCATTTGACGAATATGTTCTACAGCTGCCGGTTGAATTTTCTGTCCGGCAAAGCCCGGATTTACCGTGAGCTTTAATACCCATGCACAGGCTTCAGCCAATTCTACAAAATCTTCACCCGGTGCTGTTTCTGCCCGATAAGCCAATACCGGAACTGATCCTTTTGCTTTAATCTGTTCAAAAACCTTCCAAGGATCTTTAAGTGACTCATAATGTACGGCAATATAATCTGCACCATAAGCTGCAAATACATCAATATAAGGTTCCGGTTCCACAACCCCCAGATGAACCTCCACCGGCAGATTGCTGTGTTTTTTTATATATTGAAACATTGCATCTCCCAGTATATAACAGTGATTGAATTTTCCATCCACTACATCGTAATGAAAAAAAGCTGTTTCTGATGCCTCCACTCTTTCTATGTCATGTTTCATAAACCCTAGATCCATACAAGAAACTGATGCAGATACCGCTAAAGGCGGAAAGTCAATACGCATAATACCCTCCTATGTTTCATCCTTTTTGATTTCATACTCCATCATATATTGCACACGTTTCGCGTATTTTCCTCCTAGAGGTGCAGTGGTAAGCCATATTTTTGCAATTTCCCATGCCATATACTCTGAAATAATACGTGCTCCTAAGCAAAGAACGTTTGCGTCATTATGCGCCCGTGTCATCTTTGCAGAAAAAAGATCTGCTACAAGTGATGCCCGAATTCCTTTAATTTTATTCGCCATCATAGACATGCCGATGCCTGTCCCGCAAATCAAAATTCCCTTCTTTTCTTCAGCATGCGCTGCCACTTCTTCGCTGACAGCCACGGCATAACTGCCTGAATCAACAGCCTCACCACTAAAGGGTCCCTTATCTTCTATAAGGTAACCTTCTTCCTCCAAATTTTTTATGAGGAACTGTTTCATTGCATATCCAGCGTGATCAGATCCAATAACAATAATTGGTTTCAATGTAAATCCCCCCTCTCTTATATTATACGTAGTTTGGCAACAATGTCTTTATACGATTCCGGTTGATGAAACAATGCTGACGTACCCAAAATAAAACCATCGACTCCGTGGCTGCTCAAGCACTTTATACGCTCCGGCGAACATGCACCATCCACAAGCAATTGATAATGATATTTTTCTTTTTTCGCGGCAAATTGTATGATTTTTTCATCAATAAAAGGCAAGTAAGCTTGTCCGGCAAATCCCGGATTCACTGTCATAATCATCATATAGTCAACCAACGAGAAAAACGGTTTTACAAACTCTATCGGAATTTGAGGGCTCACAGCAATGCCAGGCTTTACGCCCAATTCACGTATACGTTGCAACGTCCGCACTGGCTGCTTATCCGATTCCGGATGGATATACAAAATCGATACACCAAGTTGTGCAAATTGATCAATATAGCGGGCAGGTTCTTGAATCATCAAATGCACATCCACAGGTTTCGTTGCCAATTCACATATTAATTTTGTATCCTGCAGGCCCATACCGAAATTGGGGACAAAATTTCCATCCATAATATCAATATGAAAAATATCGATACCTGCCGCTTCTAATTCACGTACTTCATCTGCCAGATTTTCATACTTAGCACACATCATCGATGGACATAGCAGTCGCTTCACAACAATCCCTCCAACAGATTTCATTTCATCCTATTCCTCGGGATGAAACATAATTTTACCAAAATGTTCTTTTCGATTGGCGACCATTTCAAAGGCCTCCGTACCTTGGCGAAGTGGATATCGATGCGTAATAAACGGTTCAATTTTCAATTGACCATTTTCTATAAAATGTACACTGGTCTCCCATTCCTTTCCCGGGAACGGTGCAGATATTGCATTCCAAGAACCAAATATTTTTAATTCATTACGAACAATTTTTTCAAAATAAAGGCGTTTTACCATGACATCACCATAAGGGATTCCTACAAATAACACCTTGCCGCCTTTCCCTGTTAGTGAAAATGCCTGTGCCGAAGTAATCGGTGTCCCAGCGGATTCGACTGAGATATCTACGCCTTTATTCCCGGTAACTTTATAAACTTCTTCTGAAGGCTCTTTTCCCATAGAATTGATAACGATATCAGCACCAACATCTTTCGCCATACCAAGTTTTGCATCATCAATATCAATGGCAATTACCGATTTTGCACCGAAAATCTTAGCCCACTGAATCGCTAAGAGCCCAATCGTCCCGCAGCCGATAACCGCTACCGTATCCCCCGCCTGAATTCCGGTTTTATAATACCCATGCACCACTACACAAGATGGTTCAACCACAGCGGCATGATCATAACTTACCGAATCCGGTACCGGAACAATGTTTTCTTCCGGCATTACGATATATTCTGCAAATGCACCATATCGATGCGCACCAATCACATCCAGTTCCTCGCATTGTGCGAATTTTGCCTTTTTACAAGAATCACACACGCCACAGTAAAGTGCTGGACAGGCAGTTACTTTTTGTCCCAATTTTACTTTTGTTACCTCACTGCCGATCTCCACAACTTCGCCAGAAAACTCATGCCCCCATACCATTCCCGGAACATACGGTCCCAGTTTTGCATAACGCGAAATATCAGATCCACAGATTCCCACCGCTTTTACCTTAATTTTCACCTCTTTGGGATTCTGAATCACAGGATCTTCTGCCGTTTCAAACCGAATATCTCTTATTCCATAAAGCTTTAATGCTTTCATTTTCTCCATCCCCTTGTTCTTCATTACTCAATACTGGCATGTCGCTTTGCCATGCCAGCACTTCCCGCATAATTTTGCTCACTGATATACAAACTGATTCCATCCAACAATAACAACAGCATTTGCTCAAACAAACTTCCAAGTGGCTGTAGACTTGCATCAGATGTAGAAAATTTTGTAGCCGATGCAATGACAACCCATGGGCTTTGAAGGTTTGCCAGCCTGGATTTCGGCTCCGCCGTCAATGTAACTACACTGGCTCCACTTTTTTGAGCCGCCTCCACTGCACTGCAAACACTTTCTGTCTCTCCAGATGCCGATGCCACAATCAATAAATCGCCTTCACCCACGGAGGGCGTGATTGTTTCACCGATCACATATACTTCGTAACCAAGCTGCATAAGCCGCATTGCAAAGGCTTTTAGCATCAAACCACTTCGCCCGGTTCCATAAACAAAAATTCTTTTGGCCGTTTTCATATTTAAAACAAGATCCGCTGCTTTCACTGCTTCAAGTTTTTTTGTCGCTTGGTGTAATTCCTCAAAAATGCAATTTAGCTCTTTCACAATAAATCGCCTCGCTGCACACCTAAAACTTGCTGTAATCTTTGAATTCGTTTTTCTATCTCATCACCAAATATATACCCACCTGATACAAAAATATTTGCGCCTGCCTGTTGGCAAAGCATTGCCGTATGATCATCAATGCTGCCGTCAACTTCAATATCAATACACTTGCCCTCGGTCATATCTTTCACAGCATGGATTTTCGGCAGCATATCTTTTAAAAAACATTGCTTTCCCTCTCCCGGATTTACTGTCATCACGAGAACCATATCCACTATATCCATTACATACTGAATCGTCGTAGGAGAAGTTGCCGGGCTCAAGACAACACCGGCTTTCTTCCCCCTTCTTTTGATCAGTTCCAAACAATGATACAACATCGTTGTAGATTCTTGATGTACAGTAACAATATCTGCTCCCGCATCAATTACGGATTCAATATAACGTTCCGGGCGAACTACCATCAAATGCACATCTAATGGAATTTGCGTACTCTGCTTCAGCATACGAATGTGATCTGCGCCAAAAGCGATACGATTTACAAACATGCCATCCATCACATCTACATGCAAAAGCTCAACATCATTTCTTTCTAATATAGCAAGCTGCTGTTTTAAATTCACAATATCCGCTGCAAAAATCGACGGTGACAATTTTACTTCTTTCATAGTAATTATTCTCCCTTCAACCGTGACACTGACCCCAAACTGCATGCTTCTGCAGCCAGCATAACCGATCTTATCTTTTTAAATGATCACAGATGCCAAATACGACGGGATATCCTTCACTGACAACTCTGTGCATTTCTTTAACTGCTTTTCATCCATCACAAAACCAATCAGTTTCTGCAAGAAATCTAAATGCGCATCTCGCCCTTGAATTGCTAAATTAAAAACGAGTTTTACTTCAACGGCTTCTTCTGCTGCATCCATACGATAAAACTTTACAGGCTTATCTAATTTCAGTACGCAGACCGCTGTCTTATAGACCTCTTCAGACGCCGCATGTGGTATTGCTACCGGAATAGCAGTCGGCAGACCGGTGGGAAACTTTTTTTCTCTTTCCACACATGCTTTTGCAAAATCACCGCCTATACAAGCGTTTTTCATCAACTCCGCGCTGCAAAGCCGAAGGGCTTCTTCCCAATCCTCAGCATGACCTTCAATGGCAATATAAGCCCGCTCTTTTTCACTCATAATAAAAACCCCTTGAACAATTTTTTCATTGCAACGTTATCCCATCACTCTTGATAATAAGCTGATAATAATCGCTGGCAGATTAAATCCGAAATAACCATCTGTAACAAGACCATTTACCTGCATCTGTGTTGAATTAACAAGCGCCGTCGCTTCTACAGCAAATAAATTCGCGCCCCAAGTAATCAACACCATACTTACCATACAGCAGATCAGAGATCTTACCAATTTTCCTTCACTTGCCATGACACACATAACCGTAATATAGCAAACAGATGTGAGCAATCCTATCGGGAAGTAAGACATACCAGGAATCACAAATGCCAACAGTATTGTGAACGGAATACAAAGCGCCGTACAAACAATACATGCTGGATGACCTAAACCAAGACAAACATCCATTCCGATGTATATATTTGTATCCTCACCCACTTGTTTTTTCATAAAATCATTTGCCGCATTGCCAATCGGCGTCAAACCTTCCATCATAATGGCAACCATACGAGGAATTAATAATAGTACGCTGGCAAGCCCCATACCGATCATTGTAACAACCGTAAACGGCTGTTGGGTAATCAAACCTAATAATACACCAACCACGAGACCAATGAAGGCCGGATTGCCAAAGAAACCAACTTTTGCTTGCAAATTGCCTAAGTCTACTTCCATCTTGTTCAGCCCGGGAATATAATCAATAATCTTATTGACGATAATTGCCAATGGCCACATATAGCTGATAAAAGACAGACACGTACACGTGGTACCTTCTAGCCCATATGTTTTTTCCCAGTAAGGTGCTACTTTTTCCGAAATAAACAACGCGACAATCGAAAGACCAACCGTAACGACAATACCAAGCACTACGCTATCAAAAAGTACATAAGCAAGTGCACCCGGAATCAGAAAATGGATAAAATTCCACATATCCACATTCATTACTTTTGTCCAGCCCAGTTTAATCAAAATAACGTTCGCTAAAATAATCAAAGGAACTGCAATTGGAGCAAACGGAACCGTCCAGGAGGCAGCTCCCAAAGCTGCCCAGCCAATATCTACTGTAGTAAAACCACTGCCCATTCCTTGATAATATGCAACAACTGGCTGAATCGCAGACATCAAAAGACCAATTACCAAAAGTAGACCTTGGAAACCAATACCGATCATCAGACCGGCCTGCAAGGATGCACCAACTTTCATTCTGAAAATCAATCCCAAAATAAAAATCATAATAGGCAGAATAACAACCGCGCCCATACCTAAAACCGTTTGTACGATATTTAACAGCATATCCATAAGTTATCACTCCTCTACTTTTTGATTTTCAATGCTTCTGCAAGTCTCAATAATTTCTTTTTTTATGCCTTCCTTATTTATCCCTGAAATCAAACCAAATACTTTAATAATCGGCTTTTTCGTCGGTTCATTGTAGTTTGAAGTAACAAAAATAATATCTACGCCATCTTGTTTCACCGGAATTTCTGTAAGGTTTCCTTTGGTAATCGTCGCCTGAATATTTGCCTCTGCCAGAATTTTTTTAACCGCCTCTTGCGCCACGGTTGACGTAGCAATCCCACTCCCACATGCAACTAATCCTTTAATCATTTTATAAACCCTCCCAAAATTTAATGTTCAGCTCTATACTTCTATTGTCTAGATAAATATATAGAATATTTTTAATATTCAGTTTTGTATTGTAATATCTAATGCATTAGATTGATTTTTTTATAAATTGGGCTGTAACACAACTTTAATCGCTGTTCCATTACGAGATAGATCAATCCCTTGTTGAATCTCCTTAAGTGGAAGTATATGTGTAATAAACTTTTTCGCTGGAAACTTTTCTGAGATTGCGAGTTCAAAGGCCTTTTGCACTTGCAAACTATTTGCACCAAAATGTCCATAAATCCAAAGATTGTTATAGTGGATATAATTCGTATCCAATTCACATAAACTCCCTTTTGGAACACCACCGAAGAAAACAATAATACCTCCCTGTCTTGCCATATAAATACTTTGTGCCTGCGCCTTTACCGATGGATTTGCGGAAATTACTTTATCTGCCCCTTTACCTTTGGTAATTTCTTTTATGCGCTGAATTGGATCTTCCTTTATACTATTGATAATAAAATCAGCACCAAACTGTTTTGTCATCTCCAGACGGTTGTCATTAATTTCAACCATGATCACCTGCTGGGCCCCCCGCAATTTTGCCAGTTGTGCATGAAAACAGCCAATCGGACCTGCACCAATAATAACGACTGTATCACCTAATGTAATCCCGATATTTTCTTGACAAGCGAATACGGAAGACAATGGCTCACTTAAGGTTGCACTTTCAAAGCTTACATCAGCCGGAAGCTTGAATACAGCATCCCTTTCCAACTGCGCCTTGCTCACCGACACATAATCGGCAAACCCTCCTTGTCTTGTGATATAATCGCCGGGATGCAGACAATTTTCACTATGCCCGCCGCGACAAGGTTCACATTTTAAGCAATGATCCTCTGGATAAATATAAAGCCGATCACCAAGTGCGTAAATTTCAACGTCTGCATCCACCTCATCAACTACACCGACAATTTCATGTCCAAAAATATGCGGATACTGTCCCATACGAGAATCCGTCCCCATATTGCGGATATCTGAACCACACAAACCGACTGCCATAACCTTTAAAATCAGACCGCCTGAGGGACAAGTTGGTTTTGGTATCTCTTCAACTCTAATGTCATCGGGTCCATACATAATTGCTGCTTGCATTTTTTCACCCCATCTATATTTTTTTCCTTTGGAATAGTCCATCTATTACCCCGCCCTCTTTTAGGGCGGGCGTAACAAACAGCAAAGTTCTTATTTATAACGATTTCTTTTACTTCCTGCATGTGTATTACACATTTTTTCCCATTCCTCTTCTGGAATATCATGAATCTCACCGATAGATTTAGCAATCGTATAAATCTTCATCACTTCTTCGCCTGCTTCCAAAAAGGCAACCGCTTTTTCTAACTCACTGCCAACACATACACAGCCATGATTTCCCAATAAAACCATATCATGATCTTTCATCGCATCTTCCAGCCCATTGGCAATATCTTTTGTTGACGGCTGGCCAAATGGCAAGCATGGAATATCTTCAAATAATAATCCGAAGGTTGCAGAACAGCGAAGCTGAATCGGTTTATTACAATAAGCAAACGCCGTTAAATGCGGTGCATGTGTATGAACAACGGCATTACAATCTGGCCGTGAACGAAGTGCAGCCTCATGCAGCAGGTACTCACTAGAGCGCTTCTTTGTTCCATCGATCTGCTCTCCATCCTTCATAACCGCAATCATGTCCGGTGTCAGCAATGATTTTCTCATCCCAGAAGGCGTAATATATAATTTGCCTGATTCTCTATCGAAAATAGAAATATTTCCTTCCAAGGGATTCACCAATCCCTTTTCATCCAACAGCTTTGCATAAAACACAATCTCTTTCTTAAATTCCAAATCTTTATCCATCATGGCCTCCTATGACTGTTATATTTAAAAGGTTTTTAAAAATTCATTTAAAAACTTTTCATACGATTTTTTCTGGAGCAGCGACTGAATTCCATTCTGCTCTTTTATATAATGATATAATTTCAAAAAAACAGTTTCCCAAAGCGAGCCTTTTTCTTTTTCTATATTTAAAAGAAAAACCACCTGCACCATACTTGTTTCATCCCATTTCACTGGACGATCCAAAATTAATATCGAAATAGAGGATACAGCAATATCATTATAAATCGGATGGGGAATCGCCGTCCATTCTCCGATTGCGGTAGCAGAAAGCTTCTCCCTTTCAAAAACAGATTTTTTGGTTTCTTCACTCATTAACCCTTTTTGTATCGCTGCATCGGTTAAAAAATTCAAACATATTTCTTTTGTATCAAAGGATTTTCCGGTGTAAAAGTTACTGGCATCAAAAAATTGTTTAATATCATCGACTTGAATTGTCGGCTTTCTAAATACAACCTCTTCGATTCTCGAAATGTCATTTTGTTTAAGCATATGATTGATGCGTATGATCTTTAAAGAATTCATATTTTCCAAAGGAACCGTCGTAAAAACAAAATCTACTTCATTAAGCAAAGTCTGTGTCACTTCATATTTAGGAATGATCTTCATCACCTGAATTCTTTCATGAAAATATTCCTCAATCTTCGCCTTTAACAAAACAGCAACGCCAAGACCCGCTGAACAAACAATCACCACATTTTTCGGTTGTATTCCCTCTTTGATTCCACTGCGGCTAATGGCGGCTCCAAAGTGAAGCGCAATATATCCTATCTCACTTTCATTAAATTCAATATGATCTATTTCTCTTACCACTTTTCCTGCCAAAATCCCCATCTGAAAAGCCAACGGATAGTCTTTCTTTATTGTGTTTAGAAGTTCATTTCTTATATTCATATGAAATTCGACACGCGCCATCGCAATACTTAAATGCAAAGACAGTCCATCAATTAAATATTTATCCTCTGTAAAATCTAAAGACATCTTATCTTTTACTTCCTGTAATATCTTTTTGACCAGATCTCGCACATGCGCTTTGTTTACAAAATTCCCTTCATTGGCAATTCGTTTACTGGTCAACAAACATTGGGCAATGTAATAGACTTCACTAAAGGATACATCTACTCCTGTTTGATGGAAAATTTCTTCTATCATATCTTTGGCAATACTATATTCAAAATTACTCTCTAAATTTTTTGCCGCGCTTACCGAATACGATACAATCTTATTTAACTTAGAACGCTGCAGTGCAAGCGCTGCATGTATGCACAAATTCGTCTTAGCTGAATCTGTCAATTGAAGGTTTCTCATATTTAAAACACGCTGCAGCATCCGATCCATATCGTCCATACTTACATCAGAAAAAACTTTTCGATATAAAATCCCCTCTTGATTTTTTGCCAAAAATTCAGAAATACAATATCGTAAATTTCCTTCTGTCCCTTGTAAACAAATTCCCTCTGTTTTGTACTGGACAATATGTAAACCATACCTTTTTAATTGTTCCCTCACATCATTCAACTGTATTTTAAACGTAGAAAGTCCCAAAAACATTTCTTCTGCCAAATCCATCTGCGTAATCGTTTCATCAGAAAACGTACATGCAAGTAAACGGCAAATGATAAATTCAGTTCTTCCTCCGCTGTCATCCAAACTACTGCCGCTTTCATCAAATAATACTGATAAAAGATCCTCTCCTTCTTCTGCAGAGCAAAGTTTATATCCCTTATTGGGTGCAGAGATAATTTTGCTTTTTCTTTCTGAAAGTACACTTTGCATTTTTTTCATATCGGAACGAATCGTTCGGGAAGATACCTGTAACAATTGTGCAAGCTCTTCGCCCGTAATGCCCTGCGGATATCGTATCAACATTTCAAATATTTTTCTACATCGTTGATTTAACCTGCACATTAAATCCAGCTCCTTTTCCCTCGCTGTGCATTCCATTTCTTAAATTGATATCATTGTAACAGACTTTTTTTCATGCGCATAGACAATATAGTTTCCTGAATTGAGGAAATCTTCCGATAATTATTTAAAACTATTTTCCGCATATAACTTCACATTGGAAAATTATATCTTAAATACTTCTTATCTTCCACGCATTTTATTTTTAAAACAGCCTCTATTTTATGCAGACCAACTTTGTTTTCAGAACGGAATTTTACGAACTTTTAACATAACATGCTTCTTTTTCCTTGAAAGAAAATTACCATTTATTATATAATAATAGTAAAGGATTTTACCCGATAAGGAGACACTATAATGCGTAAAACCAACCTGTTCCAACGTGGTTCAATACTCGTATTCACAGCCGTTCTATTACCAATTTTTCTTGCCTTTACTGGACTCGCCGTAGATATCGGCTATGTCTATGTACAGCACGCCCATATGCAAAACGTAGCCGACGCAGCGGCCCTGGCAGGTGCTTCCAAACTTGGAACAAGTAATGTCGCTGCACAGAATTTTGCCAATACCTATATTGATAAAAATAAAGATGACACTGATATAAATCAAACGGTGACTTATTCTTTTCCTACAGAGGATTCCTTAAAAAAACTTCGCGTTGATATCTCTAAAGATATTCCATTGTTCTTTTTTAAGTATTTTGATTTTAATACTGTGAATCTTGCAGTACATGCAACGGCATCATATCAGGGAGGCGGAAAAAACATCTTCGATTACACAATTATTTCTGGCTCTGATAATGGTATTTTAAACTTAGGACCCGGTGGTGGAAATATATATAATGGTTTGATTCACTCCAACTACAAAATTAGTCAAGGCGGTGGAAACAATACTGCCACAGGCACAATCACTGCTGTAAACAAAGATATCTGGTCCAGTACCTCCCAAAATTCATTTCATCTAAACGGAACCGCTACAGGAAGTGCTGCCGCAATTGATATTTCTGTTGCTAACTCCGGCTTATCTTCGCGCATTAATGAAATAAAAAGTAAAAATACTTACAACAAGAAGGACTACACAGACGGTTTAGATTTATCTTCATTCGGTCAAGGAATCTATGTAACCGGCGATTTCAAACCAGGCTATGTAAAATGGGATGGAAGTTTAGATACAACAACAATCGTAATCGCCGAAGGCGATATTGTCTTTCCAGGCAATAACGGTAAAACCATGAGTTCTAATAACCATATTATCTTTTGCTCGCTTAACGGTGATATCAACTTTACCTTCAACGGATCATTCTATGGAATCCTATATGCGCCAAACGGTAAAATCAATTTAAATATGGGCGGAAGTACCTTTAACGGAAGTATCGTTGGTAAAACCTTAGATTTAGGCTATGGAAATACTACGATAAATGGTAAATCGTTCGATATTGGCACTGGTAGTGGCGGCACAACCAAAGTCAGTCTTACCGAATAAAATAGACATAAACAATAGTGGTATCGCATTAAAATGCGACACCACTATTATTTTCGTTCCTGGCCTTTTCCGGAAAAACACGTTCCGCAGTATGAAAAAATGCCAACTTGCGTTAAAAAATCTGTTTGTTTGAACGAAGTGAGTTTACAGATTTTAGCAAGTTGGCATTTTTTCAAGTGTTTTGGAGGTTCTAGGCCTAGCCTTTTCGTTCTTTTGGGCAATGCTAAAAGGACATCTACGTGCTTAGTAATACATCAAGATTTTCACAAACAAAATTTTAATGCACTGGTCTCTTTATCTATGAAAATTTAATTGTTCTCCCACTTTCCAATTAAACTGTTTCACCATTCCACTCTTTATCTCCAACGTATCCTTGGCTTTCCAGCACCAGCTCACTTGCCAAGGCCGTAAATTTTCAATAATTTTTAGAATCCTTCCATCTCTGTCTAAATACACAATATCCAAGGCATACCGCATACCTATCATATGTACACTATTGCAATTGCAAAGCAATAGCCCTTCAATATTCTCCAAAGCCGAGGTTCCCAATAAGCCTATGAAACGGGTCCAAAAAGTATCAGCGATCGTGATTTTTAGCTCAACGGGTCTACGTTCCAATTCCACAGCAAGACAATGCATTTTCATTTACCCAATACGCCTCCTAAATTACGTGCCAAGCTGAGAATTACGGGAACGAGTACGACGATAAATAAGGCTGGGAAAATAAATAAAACCAAGGGAAACAGCATTTTTACCGGTGCTTTCAAGGCTTCTTCCTTAATCGACTGGCGACGACGTTCGCGCATATTTTCAGACTGCACCAACAAGGTCTTTCCCATACTCACACCAAGCCGATCTGATTGGATCACTGCTGCGGTAAACAAATGCATTTCCTGTAACCGGCAACGCTCTGCCATATTCGTAAGCGCAATCCGTCTTGTCATCCCCATGCGAATATCACGCAACATTTTACTGCACTCATCAATCAGCGGTCCTTTCATTTTATCGGTAACTTTTGACATCGCACCATCAAAAGATAACCCAGCCTGTACACTCACACAGAGCAAATCCAATACCTCCGGCAGTTGCCGCAGAATGAGCTTGCGTCGTTTAGCTATCAATGAATCCAAAAATACAAGAGGCAGTGCCGCACCAATCACAATAGCCGCAACTGTAATCGCAAACCCCTGAATAAAAATCATATGTTTCACATAAAAAGCAAAAAATACCGCGATGATCATACAAGCAATAGAGGACAACATCCAGAAGCAGACAAATGCATTCACGCTCCAGATATGCTGTTTTCCAGCACGTAGGATACGAGCTGCCAACATTTCAGAAATACGGCTTGGCGCCAAGCGAATCAGCTTTTCCTCTATACCATGAAAAAACGGCAGGACAATGCGTTCTGTAAAAGGTTTATCCAATTTATCACTTTCAAACCGTACTTGTTCATCTAATGAAGCCGCCCGTTGCATACGTTGTACACGCTCTTTCACTTGCGTTCTCGGTGCAATCTTGGTAATGATAAATAGATAGAAAAATAAAAATATGAAAAATCCGCAGGCAAGCGCAATCCATAATGCCATATTAACGCCCCCATTCATCATTTAACATAGCTTCGCCGCCAAGTTCAAACAATTGAATCGGAATATGAATTCCATTCGTTTGAAATTTTTCGATAAACTTTGGCTGTATACCGGACGCCTTAAACTGTCCGATGATTTTACCCTTTTCATCGACACCACTTTGGACGAACTGGAAAATATCCTGCAAAATAATCACATCACCTTCCATATTCTGTACCTCAGTGATATGTGTAATTTTTCGACTGCCATCCCGCAGTCTAGCCTGTTGAATAATCAAATCCACCGCCGAAGAGATCTGTTCTCGAATTGCTCTGACCGGCAGATCCATACCAGCCATCAATACCATCGTCTCCAAACGACTTAAAGCATCCCGCGGCGTATTGGCATGTGCCGTTGTCAACGATCCGTCATGTCCGGTATTCATTGCCTGCAGCATATCCAGTGCTTCACCTGAACGCACTTCTCCGACTAAAATTCGATCCGGCCGCATCCGAAGCGCATTGCGTACCAAATCACGAATTGTAATCCTTCCTGTACCTTCAATGTTCGCCGGACGACTTTCTAAAGTAACCACATGGTCCTGCATCAGTCTAAGCTCTGCCGCATCCTCAATCGTAACAATTCGCTCATCAGTTGGAATAAAGGAAGATAAAACATTCAAAGTTGTTGTTTTCCCTGAACCCGTCCCACCGGATACAAGTATATTGACACGTGCTGCCACACAAGCTCGTAAAAAAGTCGCCATATCTTCACTGAGTGAGCCAAATCCAATCAAATTTTCTACCGTAAGCGGTTCTCGTGTAAATTTGCGAATCGTTACACAAGGCCCCACCAAGGAAAGGGGGGGGATGATGATATTTACACGCGATCCATCCTCTAAACGTGCATCCACCAATGGAGAACTCTCATCAATCCGCCTGCCCATCGGTGCAATAATGCGCTCAATGATATTCATCAAATGTCCGTCATCATGAAATTGTACTTTGCTAAGATGCAATTTCCCCATGCGTTCAACAAATACATGTTTAGGGCCATTCACCATAATTTCTGTAATTGTTTCATCTTTCAACAGTGGTTCAATCGGTCCCAAACCGAGCATTTCATCCAGCACATCCGCGACGATCGCACTTCTCTCACCGCGCGGCACTGCAAACGGATTTTCATCTAGCACTCGGTTACAGTATTCCGTGATGATCAATTCCACTTCTCGGCGATCTTGCTGTCCATTCGTTAAAATTTGCTGTTGCTCCAGATTCATCTCATCCACAATGCGACGGTGAATATCCAGCTTCAATTCCTGATACTGATCCTCTGTCGCCTTATTTTTTCTCCCGGCAAAAATCGGTTTTTGCTCCTCAATGGCTTCTTTTCTTCCCAATCGTTCCAATAATGACATCGTATCACTCCTTATGCATCGTCAGCGAAGATTGAATTGTTGGTGGCAACGAAAAATCCATTCCCATAAGGCTGATACCAGCCCAAGTACAACGCGCTGTCAATGTCACTGTAACCCGCCTTCCGGCAGCAGTATTATTTACCACTTCATCTTGTGTTTCAAAAACAAAGTCATCTGTTTGCGAAGATGGATTCCAAGTATAAACACTTGTTAAAAAATTCTGTGAGGCATATCTGTTACGAATGGTATCTTCCGCCACACCGACTGCCGCCGCTCTAGCACTATCACGAGCAATCGACGTCAACGTAAGATAATCGTGACAAAGTAAAGCCGTGTAAGTAAAACCAAAAAACATAAACATAAAAAAAGGAAATACAATGGCAAACTCTAGAATTGATTGTCCTGCTTGATCTTTATATTTACACATGCACTACACCTCATCACGCCTTTTATTTTTCAGAGAGAAAACAGCCCCTTGAAAATTCAAGAGGCTCAAAATTATACCATAATATTATATGTTTCTTAAGGTAAGACCGCCGTAACTGCCGTAATCGCTCGACCTATCGCAGCAGACAGCGCTCCACCATTAGTAAAAGATACTGCAACAATTGCGACAAATGCAAGAATAACCGCATACTCCACCATACCCTGTCCTTTTTCTCCTAAATAGCTATCCTTAAAAATTTTCCAATACATTAACATAATAATTCCTCCTCATTAAAATATATGTAAAAACCTTATGGTTTTAAACATCTAATGTAACAATCCTTCGAATGATCAAAAACCCGATTACCTCAGAAACCAAAGCGCCAACTATCATCATCTGCCCCATTGGCTCATCAAATAGCGGCTTTAAATATCCAGGATTAATAATTGACAATATTACACCAACACCAATTGGCAAAGCGCCCAATACCCAACTAGAAAGACGCCCCTGTGCCGTGAGTGTCTTAATCTCTCGCTTCATTTTAATTCTCTCATTGATCGTCTGAGAAATCGTATCAAGAATCTGTGCTAAATTGCCGCCGACTTGTCGTTGAATCAGTACAGCAGTCACGACTAAATCTAGATCTGAACTTTGGACACGCTTGCCCATATTGAGCAGTGCTGTTTCCACGTCCGCGCCGAGGCGAATCTCGGCAAGTACCTTAAAAAATTCTAAAGAAATCGGCGGCTTCATCTCTTTACCAATCAGATCCATCGCCTGTAAAAAGCTGAATCCCGATCGCATCGCATTTGACATCATCGTCAGGGCATCGCCAAGCTGATTATTAAATTCTATTTGTCGCCGCGCAATTCGTATGCGCAAATATAAAAATCCGCCGAAGAAAACTACTAAACCAACAATGCCCGCTTGCAAAGCTTTCAATGTAATCATCAATACCATAAGCGCTGCCAGCAAACCTGCCCCTATAACCAAGACCAAAAATTCCGAAGCCAAGAGCGGCAGTCCGGCTTGCTGCATTTTAATTTCAAGCGATTTTGTCTGCGGAATTCCACGAATTTTCAATCCCAAATATCGAATGAACTTCATAAAATTCTCTAGCGAATCAGATTTGCCATCGTTATAAGATTTGGTTTGCATCGGTTCAGCATAAAGCCGTACCTTACGGCTAAGCTTTTTTCTACTGCGTGTAAAATACTCAATTAACAGTAAGAACACGATAAATACCAGCATTCCACTGAATAAAGCTACTAGTAACAGCATAACTATCCCACCTTATAGTGGCGATTGCTAATTTGCTCGGCGAGCAGCTCAATGCTCTGCACCAAAGGAGACTCCGGATGGATATCTACCGCCATTCGTCCATTATTTGCTGCGGCAGAAACCAGCAGATATGCATTGGGAACAATTGTACAAATCGGATATTGTAATCGAAGCTCCAGGCATTTTTTTGCTTCTTGATTGCACGGCTCTACCCGCGTAAAAACCGTCTGTACTCTTTGCTGATAATCTGGCCAGGTTTGAAAAACATCCAATGCGCGTTTCATATGCTGCACCTCAAAGCCTTCTCCCACCATCGAAACGAGATAAACCGTATTTGCCGCCTCCGCTGCCGCAATTGAAATAGGATTAAACGCCGGTGGTACATCGATCAAAACATAACGAAACAAGCTCTTTGCCATTTCTAACAGTTCGGTAAACGCTTTAGGGCTAACGTTTTCAGCAAGTTCGGGGCGCTTTGTACCGCAAAGCACTCGAACATTATCCGCAATCGGCATAAAATAAGAATTCAACGTAATTGGTGATAGAAAATTAATATCTCTGACTGCTTCTACGATCGTACTTTGCGGCTCCAGATTGAAAAAGACTGCCATATCACCAAATTGTAAATCGGCATCAATGATCGCAACCGTTTGTTCCGTCTTGCGTGCTAACGCCATCGCCAAATTCGCAATCAACGTTGTTTTTCCGCTTTTTCCTTTTGGACTAAAAAATGTCAACACATCGCTCAGCATTCCCATACCACTTTTGCCAAAAGTATTCACCGCTGCCAGCAATTCCTCACTCGTGAATGGCTTGATCAGATACCCCTTCGCACCTGTTTTCACCACTGCACTCGCTGCCTCTGCATTCCAGCGGTTGCTGATGCATAAAATGCCGGCTTGGGGAAATGCCCGAACAAAATCCCGAACCAGTTGGATATTTTCTGCTACATCAATGTCCAGCAGTACTAAATTCGGTACAAATACGCCGCCCTGCCCCAAAGCCTCACGTGGATCCTGATGCCGAAAAACCAGTTGAAAGCCTTTTGTATTCCGTACTACACTAGACAAGCGTTCCATCATAATACGATTTTGTTCAATCAATAAAACGCGATATTCCTGCATCTTGCTTTGCTCCTTTCCCGTTATGATTTAAATAAGCACTTCATCCACGAGGATACAGAATCATTCTTTGCCCCTTCTTCTGTTGCTCGATTGGTATATTTAGCAATCAGCTCCTGCATGCTCCGCCCAAGTTCGCTGCGCGCATCATCCAAAACAATCGGTATCCCTTTATGGATAGACTCAATTGCTGTCGAAAAATTATTAGGTAACACATGATAAAACCGTTCTTCTAATAACTGCTCAACATCTTGCAATTCAATATGTGTTTTTGAATTGCTGCGATTTAGAATAAAACGAATCTTATTTTTTTCATAACCGATACTGCGCATCGTGTCATAGCCGACCTTCATATTCTTAATCGTCGGAATAAAATCAACAATACCGACAAAGGTAATCACCGTGCTAAGATCCATCATTGCCAAATTCAGATCACTGAAGGCAGCCGTTGTATCTAAAACAATATAATCATATGCACTGCGTAAGTTCGCAATTACGGCAGCTACGGCCTGTGTAGAGAAATTATACGCCTGTTCTAAATAGAGCGGTGCCGCCATAACAGAAAAGGTTACATCTTGATACTGATACGATATCGTATAACGCTCTGCCGAAAAATTTTCTTGGCTGCTTTGCACAGCAGCCTGTGCATCATAAATCGTTTTATCCGGCGTTAACTGCAAATAGTTGCAGACATCACCAAACTGCATATCCAAGTCTACAACACAAACTTTGTAGCCATCTTTCGCCAATTCAGTTGCCATATTGACACTCAATAAAGTTTTCCCCACAGCAGAAGCCGTACTGAATACCATAAGAATAATTCCATTTTTCATTTCTTCCATCACGTCTTATCTCACCACGCTTTATTACTTCTTCTCCGAGTCTGCCTTCGCTGGCTCATCTTTTGCGCCTTCCAGCATTTTTTTCATTTCATCCGACATCTTAACGGGTGTTGTTTCGTCTACTAGTGTCGGTGTAACCAAAATGATAATTTCTTTTCGCTCTTTTGAAGTCGTCGTCGAGCGAAAGAAACGTCCTATAATCGGCAAATCTCCTAAGAACGGAAATTTCATGACTTGTTTGCCGTCTTCGGAACTAATCAACCCACCAATCGCCATCATGCTTCCAGAGGATAAATGTATGACAGTTTCCGCTTTACGAGATTTTAACGCCGGAATAGATAACCCACTACTTAAATTGATCGCCGCTGACGATGCACTATCAAGCGTACTGACCTCGGCGGTCACCTTACTCGTAATCTTGCTCTGTTCATCAACAGTTGGCTCAATATTAAGCTTAATTCCATACTCACGCCATTCCACTGTTAATTGACCATCAGAATTACTGATCGGAATCGGCATTTCACCACCGATTAAAATATTTGCCTTCTCTCCGCTCATCGTAACCATGCTCGGCTGTGAAAGAATTCTAGCATCACCGTTGGTAATGAGTGCCTGCAACGTTGCATTGATATCAGCATAGCCGCCCATTTTAGAACTGGAACCATCCCGCGAGTTTGAAAAGGTCTGACCAAAACCAAAAATACCTGTCGTACCGATTGTAACAATCCCTGATTCTGAATCAATATCCGATGCATTGGCATATTGAATGCCTAATTTTTTTACCTTATCCGTCGATATCTCTAATATTTTAGCCTCGATTCGGATCTGCGACGGCGTTGTCATCTCCAGCAAATTCACCACTTTACTGCCATACAGCTCGGCAATCTTCTCCGCACGATTTTTTTCTAACTGATTTTCAACAAAACCACGTAAAAGAATCTTATCGCCGATTTTTTCGACAACTACGTCTTGATAACCAATCATCTGCTTAATATAAGTCGCAGTTTTCGTATCATATTCTTGCACGCTGAGCAGATATTCCTGTCGCATACCATTGTTGGTCCATATGTATAAGGTCGTCGTCCCTGGCTTTTTGGCAACAAGCAGCATTTCTGTTGTTGAAATTACCGTAACATCAGCAATTTCTGGATTCGCAACCGCCACTTGCGTAATCGCATCCCCGGCATTCAGATAAGAAGACTGATTTACCTCCATAAAAAGATTCGCCTGTGCCATCACTGCACTCATCATATAAAACATACAACATAAAGAAATGAAAACAATTTTGTATATGCTAATTCTTAAATTCATATGCGTTTCCCCTTATTTTACTTGTACTGTATCCGCCGCATTTCCACGAATCACAGTGATTTGATGAGAACTTTTAACAGCATCTCCACGTGGCGGTTCTATCGCCAGAGGTGCTGCTTGCGCTTGCATTCGATCCGGATAAGCAGACCGTGGCACATTTTCAGTAACACTGCTTGCCGTTTTTTCCGGCTTATCTTCATCTCGTGCAAGCTGTCGATAAAATTGTCTGTTCATCAAAATAAACGTATTTTTCGGCTTAAAGGGTCTTAATGCCAAATAAATTGTTCCTTGAGACTGCGCTGCCGCAATTTTCACGACATCTTCAGGAGAGACTGCAATGGTTGCTGTCGTTAACTGCTCTTTTGCATTTTCTTTCTTCCCCTCCGCTACTTCATGCTCTTTATTAATTGCCAGCAACAAAATATTTTGCAGGAGGATTTCTCCAGATATTGTATTCTTACTCAATTTATCACTAATCAGCATGATATCCACATAATCGCCCGGTTTTGCAAAGCCTGAAACACCGGTAATATCTGTAACCGGAATGGAAATCGCTCGTTTATCATCAGGAATGGCACCGATAAAGCCCTCCATTTTACGATTAGAAAATAATTTTTGTTCTGTCAGAACATCCCCCTGTAAGATTCTAAATTTCGCTACTTTGCCAATTACAGAGCTAAGATCGATGATTGCATCTGCCTGCATCACATCTGCTGGCAGATGTACGACCTTCAGCATATCTTCTCGTATTATGGTTCGTTCCGGAATATCCACAGTCGCTACAATCACGGTTCTCAAGGTTTGGGATTTTTGTACAGGTTCTGCCTCCTTGCCTGCTAGATATAAATAAATTACGATAGTTACAATGATACTTGTGACAAAAGCCAACAGGAGTAACTGCTTTGATGTCATCTTTTCTAGTTTTTCCGTGAAATTTCTCGGTAGTTCAGGTAAATTCAACGTACATCCTCCCGTTCAAAATACACATAAATTTATAATAAATTCCGTCCTCGCCCTAAATAAAATTACATATTTTTACAATATGTGCAAGTAAAAAAACCTGATTACATAAAAAGATACAAAAACTTGTACACATCGTATTATGCAACCAGGCAGTCATAGAATAGATCTTTAGACCCACGGCTTTGCGTCCCCACCTTTCGATAAGTTTGCTAACTGTTTTATCAATATGAAAATTTCCAAATTTTATTAGATAAATTGTTTGTTAATAAAATAATACATCATTGCCTATAAACAAACAAGTACTTAAAAGTTAAAAAAATGTTAAAAAATTCATTTATTTACAAGCTCATAAATAGTAAAATATCCCAATATGCTTGAAAACGTTAGAACTAACTTTGTTTAAGTTACAATTTTAAATTTAAATTTTTATTTCAAAATGAATCTTTAGTCCTAATTTTATTGCAGTATTATTTTAGATTATAATATAGTAAAAAGGAGCTTTACTTTTATGCAAAGGCGGCGTTATAAATGATAGAAATTATCTCTTTCTTACTCATGTTCCTTACTTTTTTTAGCTTCGTTTATTTGATAAGTCATATATCCTCTGTAGCTATGCAGCAATATTTAAACAGTGCGTCAGCCATTTTGAACGCTCCAGCAAAATTAGTCCATACACCAAATATTCGAACCTATTATTTTTTATTTTGTTTACTTCCGCTCTATGGATTCGCCGTTTATCGAGCACTGACTCCAATAGAACTGATCGGTAATTGGATTTTTATTACCTTCATGATATTTATCAGTATTATGGACTTTGAGCAACAAGTCATTTTAGACAAAGTTCTCGTTCTAATATGTTTGTTTGCTTTTCTTTTCACGCCTTTTTTAGAAGCAAGTCTTTTAAATCGATTGCTTGCAGCAGTTTTGGGCAGTGGAGTTCTGCTATTCCTTGCTATCTTAACTAAAGGCGCAATTGGTGGTGGCGATATCAAGCTGTTATTTATCTTAGGCCTATGGCTCGGCATAGATAAATTGCTGCTAACTTTGTTGTACGGATTCATTGCCGGCGGGATTGTAAGTGGGATTCTGCTGCTGCTTAAAATGAAAATGCGGCATGATAAGATTGCTTATGGGCCATATTTTGCTTTAAGTGCAATTTATTTGTTTTTATCTTAGAAAGTCAATTGCTAGTAAGTAAATTTTCCCAGAAAATGTCGAGGACGCAAAGAAAAACTGCCACACGTTTAGTGTGGCAGCCCATCATAATCTCAATGATTATATTGATCTCAAAGTATCACTGCGTCATACAACATTTATTTCGTTACTCCTCTACAAGGTATCCAATCGAGTTTCAAACTTTGTTCGTCCTTGTCAAATACAGCCTTCATCTCATTCAACGTAACAGCCCGATTAGCTAATTGGGTTGACAGCTCCACACTTCTAAAAAATTTAGAACACCTTACTTTTTGATAGGAATCCAAATTTCGCACCTATACTCCGGTGAATCTATGTCGCCTGGTGGATAGACTTCAATCTCAGGTGCACAATCATGTTCATATCCAGTCGCAGGCAGCCACTCTGTAAATATCCTTCGAGTAAGCGATTGTATTGCATCCGGTAATACACCGACCGATTCAAAAACAGCCCAAGTTGCCGATGGTATGGTTTCCGAAAGATATCCATCTGGAAGAGGCTCTTTTAGATTTTCCACTGCAATCATATACATAAATTCATTTTTATTTATATGAAAATCTTTACATATACCTAAAACACCCCATTTTCCAGCTTTAGAGGCAAGCCATTCACACGTTCCATCTTCCATACATTCGTGCCAAAATTCAGGTATCTGTTTAAAGTTCTCTCCATTTAGCATAGATATTTTTCTTTGTTTACCAACTACCGTGAAACTTTCTTTCTCACCAATTTTATAATTCATATTTTTATCCCCTTTTATCGAAATATGAAAAGAGAGTTTTGGATATGCTTTGAGGTATACCCCCGGCTTTCGTGCTGCCGTGGGACTCATTCCATACATTTTTCCGAAAGCTTTGGCAAATGCTTCTGGTGTTTCATATCCGTATTTATAAGCCACATTGATCACCTTCTCACCAAATATAAGGTCTTGTGCCGCAAGCGTCAATCTTCTTCGACGTATGTATTCAGCTACCGTAATACCAGTTATCATATGGTACATACGTTGAAAGTGAAACGGAGACGATAAAGCAATTTCTGCAACCTTCTCAATATCAAGTTTCTCCGTAATATTTTCCTCAAGATACTCTATTGCCGCATTCATTCCATCAAGCCAATCCATAAGTTCTCTCCTCCCTTTATATTGTAAATAAAAAATATAAATTCATCCTGTTTTTAAATGCTCTTTGATGACAGAATTAAACTTCTTTAACAGCAAACACCGGTTTGATCTTGCAGGTATTCTTCTTATTATTGAAGCCACTACTCTTAAAATCAAAAGTGCTTTCATAATCTATCATCGATAAAAATAAATAGTAAATTTTACTTTAAGAAGATTATAACATTAAAAATTCATCTCATTAAATTTAATACGCCCAATAAAAAAACCGGTCCTTTTGGCATTGCCCAAAAGAACGAAAAGGCTAGGCCTCAAGCCTTCAAAATACTTGAAAAATGATCGGCTTACTAAAATTCGCAAACTCACTTCGTTCAGACAAGCGAATTTCTTAACGTAAGCCGATCATTTTTCATCCTTCGGAACGTATTTTTCCGGAAAAGGCCGGGAGAACGAAAACAAAGCAAAAACTGCCACATTAACGTGCGACAGTCAGATGGCACAACAAAGCAACTCATATTCACAAAAGTGAATATGAGTTGCTAAAATCGGTTCCACTTATAAACTAGTACGAAGATAGGTTGCCGGTTGGCGAGAAGTATTCAGATGCTAGGCGCAACATGGGGATACGAAGGAGTCGTACTCATGTACGTCGACGAGTAGCACCTTGTTGCAACGACGCAGATGAGTGCTTATCGCCGACCCGCGGCCTATCTGTCCATATGTCTGTCTATACTATTTATTTTATCACGCCGCCCTCAACCACAACATCATCTGGGTTTACAGAGTCACCATAAATCGGTTTTAATGTTTCCTCAAAGTTTTTGTGGAAAAACTTTTCTTCGCCGAGTTTCGTTAATTCTGTATTAATCCAATCACGTAATTCAGTATTCCCTTTCTTTACAGCTGGCGCGATCGCATCAAGTTCACCTAATTTCGTAATTCCAGTTACAAAGCCTTTATTCTCTCTTGCCCATGCAAATACCAATGTATTATCATGTGCAAGTGCTGCACCGCGTCCATCTTTCAACGCTTGGAAAGCTTCTGTATTTTGATCATATTTTAATAATTCAATATCTGGATAATTCTTTGCAAAATAGGTTTCTGCTGTTGTTCCTTTATTAACAATCAATTTTTTCCCTTTTAATTGATCTACACTCGTAATTGCTTCGCCCTCTGGTGAAACTACACCAAGTGCAACTTTCATATATGGATTGGCAAAATCAACTTTCTCTTTTCTTTCTGGTGTTACAGTGAAATTCGCTAAAGTAATATCCACTTTATCCGCTTCAAGTACTTCTACACGACTCGCTGCTTCCACCAAAACGAATTCGACTTTGTTTTCATCGCCAAGCAAATCTTTTGCTAAACGTTTTGCAAGATACACGTCATACCCTTGATTTTTACCGTTTGCATCAACAAAGCCAAATGGAGGTTTATCACTAAATACTGCAACACGAAGTTTTCCTCTTTCCTTAATTTGCTCGATTGAAGATTTTTTTGCAGTCTCTGATCCACATCCAGCCAAAACTCCTAAGGAAAATACAAGTGCTAAAACAAAAGATACCGTTTTCATAAATTTTTTCATCTTGCCCACTCACTTTCTTCGTTAAAATTAAATATATTTAAAAAGCGCTTTGCACGCTCAGTTGTTGGCTGGCTAAAGAATTCTTTAGGGGTTGCCATCTCAGCGATCCGGCCTTCGTCCATAAAAATAATTCGATCAGCTACAGCCTTGGCAAATGCCATCTCATGCGTGACAATCACCATCGTCATCCCTTGCTTTGACAATTCCAGCATAACATCCAGCACTTCTCTTACCATCTCGGGGTCCAGCGATGCTGTAACTTCATCAAAAAGCATAATTTCAGGATTCATACACAATGCACGCACAATTGCTACTCTTTGTTTCTGTCCCCCTGACAACTGTCTGGGATACGCATCTCTTTTATCTAGCAATCCGATGCGTCCCAGCAATTTTTCCGCTTGCCCAATAACTTCTTCTTTACTTCGCCCTTGCGCCTTCATCGGTCCCAATAAAATATTTTCCATAATACTCATATGTGGAAATAAATCATAACTCTGAAATACCATCCCGATCTTTTGACGAATCACATGCCATTTTGTTTTATCGTCATTGATCAGTGCGCCTTTCAGTTTGATCTGTCCAGATTGAATTTCTTCCAAACCGTTTAAACATCTAAGCAACGTACTTTTTCCACAGCCGGATGGTCCAAGAATTACAACGACTTCACCTTTATGCACATCAAAACTTATATCTTTTAATGTTTCTACATCATCATATCGCTTATGCAAATGACTAATTTCCAATAACTTTTCCTGTGTCTTCTCGCTCAATTTAGTTCCTCCTTACCTAGATTATTCTTCCTGCCACTTCATCTCCAACTTCTTTGACCAAAGAGATATCGGATAGCAGACGATAAAATATAAACAAAAAATAGCTGCATAAATCCAAAAAGATGCTGTTGGTGTTTTTAAAATAGAGACCTCTATAATTTGCTGTCCCACCTTCAAAACTTCTACTACACCAATTAAAACAACCAATGAAGTCGTCTTGATCATCCGTGTAGCTAAGTTTATTGCTGCCGGGATCAGCCTGCGTACAGCCTGCGGAATGATAATATAGCGATAAATCTGTAAATCTGTCAAACCTAAGGCTCTGCCGCTAGCTCTCTGATGCGTTGGCAACGAAGTCACTGCACCACGAACGATATCTCCCATTTCAGCAGTTCCCCATAGAGAAAAGACAATAATAGAAACCACTTCAGGACCTAAATGAATACGCAAAACTTTCGTAACACCGAAATAAAAAATAAATAACCACACCAGAATAGGAATAATGCGAACCGCTTCCAGATAAAATCTGGCGATCCATTGAATCCATTTATTTTTCATCGTCATCACGATGCCAAAACCAATCCCCAATACGGCGGAAATTACAATCGCCAATAAGGCAATTCGAACTGTTATCCACAAACCACCAAGTAAACGCAGCAAATTACTGCCTTCAAAAATCACATTAATTCCCAAATCCTGCATGGCGCACTTTCCTTTCAATAAACGACAAGAATAGTGATAATGGTAACAATAAAATTAAATATGCTCCTACTAATAAGATCAACGCCTCTGTCGTTTTGTAATACATACCGATTAAGTCTTTTGCGACAAACATTAAATCAGCCAATGCAATTGCACTTACAATGGATGTCTCCTTAATAAGAAATATCGCATTTGCACCAATTGCCGGAACTGCAACTGCAAAAGCCTGCGGCAAAATCACGTAACGCATAAGTTGCCAGCGACTCAGCCCAATGCACAATCCAGATTCAATTTGAACTTTGCTTACTGCTTCCAATCCACTTCGAAAAGCCTCCGCCATATAACTGCCGCCAAGGAAAGCCAACCCAAAAACAGCACAGCTATAGGCTTCAAATTTCATACCAATCTTTGCAAAACCATAATACAGAAAAAACAATTGAATCAAAAGTGGCGTGTTCCTCGATAGCTCAATATATAACTGCACCAAGGGCTTAAGAACCCTTACTTTATAGTAGACGATTAAGCTGCAGATCAGGCCGATCACCAAAGATAATATAATTCCAAAAAAAGAAAGCTGCAAAGTAAATTGTGCCGCTTTGGCATACATCGGAATACTTTTTACAATAAAATCAAAATCCATCTTGATCATTCCTAACGATTATTTATCACCTATAAAACATATTATATAGATATGTTTTTGTTGCTTTATTTATTGTATTCTTTATTTTTTATTTTGTCAATACTTTTCATATATGTTTAATATGTTTTATATGGTAAAAAAGAGATTGTTGCAATAAGAATTTGTTTGCAACAGGGGGGGTCCTTTTGGCATTGCCCAAAAGAACGAAAAGGCTAGGCCTCAAGCCTCCAAACTACTTGAAAAAATGCCGACTTACTAAAATCCTTAACTCGCTTCGCTCAGACAAACGGATTTCTTAACGTAAGTCGGCATTTTTTCATCCTTCGGAACGTATTTTTCCGGAAAAGGCCGGGAACGAAAAGAAGCCGCCGCACTTTTAGCGCGACAGCCAGTAAACATAATAAATTTTTATATTGATAGATTATAAAATAGCTGAAACCCGTTCCACTTATAAACTAGTACGAAGATAGGTTGCCGGTTGGCGAGAAGTATTCAGATGCTAGGCGCAACATGGGGATACGAAGGAGTCGTACTCATGTACGTCGACGAGTAGCACCTTGTTGCAACGACGCAGATGAGTGCTTATCGCCGACCCGCGGCCTATCTGTCCACAGCTTGCCACTATTTCAATTTTAATGAATCCATCAAACTTGGCAAATTAACTTCAAAATTCACACCAAAGCGTACATCGGTGCCTGCCGCTTTTGTCCAAGCAATACTTTTGACCGTAAAATCTACAGCGATTTGTGTTGCATGGTCTAAACTTATCCCATTGAGTAACGCTCCAAGCAATGCACTGCCGAATACATCCCCTGTTCCATGATAATATCCTTCAATACGATCAGCAAGCGCATAGCCCACAATACCTGTTTCTTTATCATACGTAGCTGCCCCAAGCTTCTTATCATCGAAATGTACACCGGTCAGGACAACTTGTTTAGGACCTAAATCCGCCAATTTCTTCATCAAGCCTTCAATATATGCCTCTGTATAAGGGCCTTCCTTATATTCTTCCTCAAGCATCAATACGGCTTCTGTAATATTCGGAACAATCACATCCGCTTTTTTGCATAAATTTTTCATACCTTCAGGAAAACTTTGCGGAAACGATTGATAGAGTTTGCCATTATCAGCCATAACCGGATCTACGAAAACCAAACGATCTTCATTCTTAAAATCATCAAAAAATTTCGAAACAATATTCAATTGCTCAAAAGAACCCAAGTACCCTGTATAAATTGCATCAAATTTCAGATCCAAGGTCTTCCAATGCGAAGCAATCGGCTGAATATCAGCAGTCAAATCATGATAGGTAAATCCTTCGAAACCGCCAGTATGCGTGGACAATACAGCTGTCGGAATTACACAACATTCAATCCCAGTCGCCGAAATAATCGGTGAAGCCACCGTCAATGAACATTTACCAAAGCATGATATATCGTGAATCGCTGCCACTCTTTTTTGTTTTAACATTACAGAACCTCCTAGAGCATTATAAAAATTTTTGCGGAAAATACGTAGATTGAGAAGATTTATGCATTCTATTTTATTGTTCCGCCTCTTGTCTGTCAATGTCAAAACAGGCATTGTATCGATACAATTCAGACAATATTTTTAAACCTAAAATGAAATCATTTTTTTATTACTTTTCCTGCTCGCACCCCCGTAAATACACCTTGATCTACCACAAGCTGCCCATTGACCAATACATATTCTATACCAATCGGTTTTTCATCCGGTTTTCCCTGATCCGGAAACTTCGCCATATCAGCCAATTTCTCAAAATTGAAGATTGTCAGATCAGCATCATGACCTACTTTAATTACGCCTTTATCTTTAAATCCAAAAGTTTGTGCCGGCAATAAGGTCGCTTTTCGCACAGCTTCTATCAAACTTAATTCTCCGCGTTCTCTTACCATTTCCTTAAAGTATTTCGGAAACGATCCTGCAATTTGCGGATGTCCTTCTCCTTTTCTATAAGTTCCTATATCCGTTGACGGCATCGCATAATTTTTCTTTAATGCTGCATAGATCTCCGATTTATTGCCGGTAAAGCAAATTACCGAATCATAAGGGGATTCTCTGCGCAGTTTAAGATATAAATCCCGATCCAAACGAGTCCCCGTATATTTGCCTGTCGCAACTACCATATCACTAAACCGCATTTCATTATCCGCAATCGTTTGCTCATCGAAAGTCGCCGTACCGATAAAAGTTGTCCAATCTGTATACATTCCACTATCTATTTTTACGCGAATTCCATTTTGAATTGCTTGGTCAACGATTTGGAGTGCCTCTTGCATAATCCCCGTTCCATATTGATAGACAAAATGAGAAAATAACAGCTTTACCCCTGTGCGTTTTGCTACAGTTATAACTTCAAATAGAGAATACAAATCATTTTGCGTAAATAACCGCGTATGAATTGGCATAACACGATCAAATTCGGCACAAATTTTTGCCAAAGCCGTAATTTCACGAAAGGATGCACCCGGCGCATAATCCAAGCCAAATGATACACCACACGCGCCTTCTTTCAGTGCATCGCGCACTAAATTTTTCATTTCTGTCAATTCATCTAGTGTCGCTTTGCGATAAGGATTTTGTATGCCGGCGGCCTTGCGCAGTGTAAATGAATGTCCGATCAGCTCGGCTTGATTAATCACAAACCCCTCTTGCATCTGACGATTGAAAAAGGCTTCGATACTTACAGGACTAAGACCGCAATTCCCGCCAACAGTTGTCGTAATCCCTTGACAGGCTGACAGTTCTCCACTATATGCATATCCATCCACATGACCATGCACATCAATAAATCCAGGACTTACAATCAAATGCTCTGCATCTATTGTTTTCGCTGCAACTAAAGCATCCGTCGTCATCCTTACAATTTTATCTGCTTTTATCCCAATATTGAGTTTTCTTGTTACTTCATTTTCTGTATCAATTATGGTTGCATGATGAATCGCAACATCTAACATACAAATTCATCCTATCTACTAAATATTACTCGAATCTTCAATACCAATAATACCACTTTTTTGTGCGAAAGACCGCTTTTTCCAATGACGAAGCCATCGCAAAAGTTCTTGTCTTTCTAACGGTTTCGGCGTACTTTCAGGCTTGATTTCAATGATTTCCCCTGCAAGTTTCGTCAAAGCCTTCGCTGCCGCGCTATCTGGATACGCTGCAAGCACAGTTTTTCCCGCAAGCTCACTCAACTCGATTTTTTGATCATAGTCTAAAAAAACAAGTTCTTTTAGATCAATTGCCTTTGCATATTCCGTTAATTGTGCTTTTGCCGGATAAGCATCTGCATAGTTTACTATGATAGAAATTGGTAAAATCTTATCTTTGCTTGCCCGCACGATACCGGCAAGTATACTATTGGCTGTCACAAATGCCGGAAAGCTCCGATCCGTCACTACAACACATTTTTGCATAACACCATCGCGCATGGGTAAAATATAACCCGTGCATGGAATATCTCCGGAAATGTCATATAAAATATAATCCAGTTCCAACTTCTCAATCAGGCCTTGATTTTCTAGCATTTCATCAATAATATGAACACCGCGCGCCATACAGCCAACACCTGGTTCTAAGCTCCCCAGCTCTAAACAATAGACACCTGATGGGGATTCTACAACATACGATTCAATTTCAATTACATATTTCTTACGATATTCTTCTAACACAGGCGTAATTTCAAAATCACCGCGCAATAGTAAAGTCGAACTCAAACTGATATCATTACCGATCTGCATGACTTTATATCCCTGCTTAACTAGCGCAGCACTCAAATTTGCCGTAATGACAGATTTTCCGATGCCGCCCTTACCCAAAAAGCAAATTCGTTTCGCTTCCTTCATTTGCTCCACCTCTTTAAACTAACATTTCTCGTCAAAATCTAAAAATCCTTTTCTTCATAGACTATGCGCACGCTCAAATTAAAGCCCCAAAAATAAAAAAACGGAGTTGTCACAAAGATTTACTCTGTGCCAACTCCGTTTTTATATGAGGGAAATACGAGCAAGCGATATTATTCAGCAAATAAAGCTGTAGAAAGATATCTTTCACCTGTATCTGGTAACAATACAACAATTGTTTTGCCGCTATTTTCAGGACGTTTTGCAACTTCTACCGCAGCAGCGATTGCAGCACCGGAAGAAATTCCTACAAGCACACCTTCTGCTTGTGAAACAGCTTTACCATATTTAAATGCGGATTCATTTTCCACTGTAATAATTTCATCATAAACACTTGTATTTAATGTATCAGGTACAAACCCTGCACCAATCCCTTGAATTTTATGAGGACCTGGTGTCCCTTTGGATAATACAGGGGATGTCGCTGGTTCTACAGCAATCACTTTTACCTGTTCATTTTTGGATTTCAAGTATTCACCCACGCCAGTTAAAGTACCGCCTGTACCAACACCTGCGATGAAGATATCTACTTTACCTTCGGTATCAGACCAGATTTCCGGACCGGTCGTTGCTTTATGTGCCGTTGGATTTGCTTGGTTGGTAAATTGAGAAGGAATGAAAGCATGAGGCGTTTCAGCTGCCAATTCTTCTGCTTTTGCAATTGCACCTTTCATACCTTTGACTCCATCGGTAAGAACAACCTCTGCACCATATGCTTTTAATAAGTTTCTTCTTTCCACACTCATTGTTTCCGGCATTGTAAGAATAATTTTATAACCACGTGCAGCCGCTACACTTGCAAGCCCAATTCCAGTATTACCACTTGTAGGTTCAATAATAACAGAATCTTTTTTAAGTAAACCTTTCTTTTCTGCATCATCAATCATTGCTTTCGCAATTCTATCTTTTACACTGCCTGCAGGATTAAAATACTCTAGTTTTGCTAAGATTGTTGCCTGTAAATCATTTTCCTTTGCAAACTTATTTAATTGTAATAAAGGAGTCCCACCAATTAAGTCTGTAATACTTTGATAAATTTTTGCCATTTTTAAAAACCTCCACATGTAATTTATTGAAATAAAATAATAAACTTACCTTACCAGATTTAAACCTCATAATCATTTAGAAAACATATATGATTAGTATGGTTTGAATTATATACCTCATTTTTTAATCTGTCAATAGTTTTAAGAAATAAAATTTAATACCTATCTTATAGGTATGTTATTGACAAGCAACTCCAATTCAAGTATGATAAAATAAAACATATATTATTAGTATGAAATGAGTGGTTTATATGAAAATTTCTGCAAAAGGACGCTATGGCTTAGCAGCTATGACACATATCGCCCAAAACAATCAAACCGGGGATCCCATAACAATCATCAGCATTGCCGAAAAACTTGGTATTTCTAAAATTTATTTAGAACAAGTTTTTTCTTTATTAAAAAGAGCTGGGCTTGTCCTTTCCATAAAGGGCGCACAGGGTGGTTATCAGCTCGCAGTTCCACCGCAGGAAATTACGGTCTTTGCCGTATTATCAGCAATTGAACTCGCTTTGTTTGAACAAACAGAATCGACTGTAAAAGAAAAAGCACCCGTTATTGATGAGGTCATGCAAATCACTGTTTTTAACACAATTGATCAAACCCTTGAACAAACCTTAAAGAAAATTACATTAACTGATTTAGTAAATGAAGTAGAAAAACATAAAGATAAGGATAATCTCATGTATTTCATATAGATCTAGTATATCTATAAATTAGGTTATCTATAGCAGGAAAAGCAAATTATGATCATTAAAGGAGAATAAAAATGAAGATAGACACACTTTGTATCCATGCAAATAAAATAGAACACAATCCAACTGGTGCTGTCAGCGTACCAATTTATCAATCTGCAACCTTTGCCCATCCCGGCGTAGGACAAAGTACAGGATATGATTATGCTCGTTTGCAAAATCCAACACGCGAGCATCTTGAAAAAGTCGTAGCCAAATTGGAAAATGGTTCTGATGCACTTGCATTTTCAAGCGGTATGGCAGCAGTTACCTGCTTAATGGAGATTTTCTCTCCCGGTGATCACATCATCAGCTCTGATGACCTATATGGTGGTGCGCATCGTTTGTTTGATCATATATCAACCAAAAATGGTTTATCCTTCGATGCAGTCGACACTTCCGATATTCATTTAATCGAAAAGCATATCAAGCCAAATACCAAAGCAATTTATATCGAAACGCCGACAAACCCAATGATGCATGTAACGGATATTGAAGCAGTAACCAAGCTCGCGAAAAAGCATCACTTACTTGTTATCGTTGATAATACATTCCTTACCCCGTATTTCCAAAAACCACTGGATTTAGGAGCCGACATCGTCATTCATAGCGGCACAAAATATCTTGGTGGACACAATGATACTTTATCTGGTTTTCTTGTGGCAAAATCTGCCGAAGTATCAGAAAAACTTCGCTTCATTTATAAAACAACCGGTGCTTGTCTCGGTCCGCTTGACTGTTGGCTGCTCATACGGGGCATTAAAACATTGGCCATCCGCATGGATAAACAAGCCAGCAATGCAATCAAAGTTGCGTACTGGCTAAAAACACAGCCAAAAATTAAAAAGGTCTACTACGTTGGTTTACCAGAACATCCCGACTATGAAGTTTCAGCTAAACAAGCAACCGGATTTGGTGCAATGATTTCTTTTGACGTAGACAGTGAAGAAACCGCACGTAATTTACTTGAAAAAGTAAATCTTATTCAATATGCAGAAAGTCTTGGCGGCGTTGAGAGCTTAATGACCTATCCAATGCTGCAGACCCATGCTGATATACCAAAAGAAGACCGTGAAGCAAAAGGTATTAATGAAACTTTACTGCGCTTATCTGTCGGCATTGAAAATGTAGATGACATTATCGAAGATTTAGCGCAAGCTTTAGCATAGGAGACGAGCAATGAAATATAATTTTGATGAAATGATCGATAGAAAAAACACCAACTCTCTAAAATATGATTTTGCAGTCGAGCGAAATAAACCTGCCGATGTACTTCCCCTTTGGGTTGCGGATATGGATCTAAAAACCCCGCTTGAAGTGCGCGAAGCACTAAAAAAATCTGCCGAACACGGAATTTTTGGTTATTCCGATGTGAAACTCGAATATTTCCACACACTGCATACATGGTTTAAGACGAACTTCGCTTGGGATACCAAGCCGGAATGGCTTGTAAAAACCCCCGGTGTAGTATTTGCAATCTGCACAGCAATTCGTGCCCTCACGGAAAAAGGTGACGCCGTACTGATTCAACGCCCCGTCTACTATCCTTTTTCTTTTTCCATCAAAGACAATGAACGCAAACTAGTAAATAATCCGCTTGTTTATAAGAACGGTCAATACGAGATTGACTTTGCGGACTTCGAACAAAAAATCATCGATAATCAAGTGAAGTTGTTTATCCTCTGCAGTCCGCATAATCCTGTTGGCAGAGTATGGACAAAAGAAGAACTCCTTAAAGTTGGCGATATTTGCTTAAAACACAATGTCATCGTTGTTGCAGATGAAATTCACGAAGAATTTATTTATGAAGGATTTCAACATCATGTGTTTGCAAATTTGAAACCCGAATTTAACGATATTACCATTACTTGCACAGCACCAAGTAAAACTTTTAATCTTGCTGGTTTACAAGTTTCTAACATTTTTATCGCCAATGCAAGCATTCGTCACCAGTTCAAAAAAGCCATGGATAGAACCGGTTATTGTGAATCCAATGCGATGGGACTTGTAGCTTGTCAGGCTGCTTATACTTATGGACGAGATTGGCTAGATCAATTAAAAACCTATTTAGCTGAAAATCTAGCTTTTACAAGAACTTTTTTAGCTGAAAAAATTCCACAAATAAAACTCGTTGAACCGCAGGGAACTTACCTCATCTGGCTGGATTGTTCTGGGCTTCATTTAACTGATAAAGCTCTCGAGGATCTTATCATCAACAAAGCCAAACTTTGGCTTGATGCCGGTACGATGTTCGGCCCTGAAGGCTCCGGTTTTGAACGCATCAATATTACCTGTCCAAGAGCAACACTCGAAAGAGCTTTACACCAATTAGAAAAAGCAGTCAACGAATTATAAGCGCATCATAGTAGCCCGAGCAAATTTTCCAATTATTAGGTCTGTAAAATTTGCATATTGTAATGATTTTATTTACTTTACGTATAAAATCTACTATAATGAACATATACTAAATAAACCAAAAACGCCCTGTGCTTGCAGGACGTTTCGGTTGAGTAAGTGGGGTTTACCTGCAGAATTCAAATAGCGCGGCTAACGCTAAAATGAACTTGCTGGAAATTGCTAGCTTGAGTTTACCAAATTCCAGTTGCAAGGAAATCACCTCCTTATTCAGTTTTAAGGACGTAGCGTCAACTACGTCCTTATTTTATTATAGATGATTTCAGCCAAATTTTACAAGTCAACTTATCTTACGATACAAAAACAGCTTTCCTCCATACTGGAAGAAAGCTGTTTTCATTTTCACTCGTGGGATTCAAACGCACAACGTTATTTTGTTTATATCCTTACTTTAATCTACTGATATCATTCTTACTTTTTCATGTACCGCCATTCCTTACGAGCTTCATCATAGCTCCATTCACCGCTTGCAACGCGTTCTTTAACTTCTGCCTTCTTTACAGGCTCTTGCTTAGGAACTGCTTGCTCCACTTGCTTTACCACTGGCTTCGCTGCCTCTTTTACAACTGCAGTTCGTTCAGGGGGTTTTTGCTGAAAAAGTTTTGCATCCATTTGCAGCTTTATATGCTGCTGCGTGCTTTGAGAAACTGGTTCGTAAGTTGTTTCACCTAAAACTACATGTAATAAAATAATTGCAGAACACACAATACTCAAGCACGCAACCACCAGATAAACGCGCCATTCTTCCTCAACTTTCAAGCCTCGCACATTAGCAATAACCTCACGAACAAACGCAACGGGATTGCGATAACCGATCATTTTTATCACCTCATTATCAGCATGCCCGTTTTCAGTAAAAATTATCCAAAAACAAGTAAATAATTGCTACAAGAACAATATATGTAGTGACTCTGACAAAGATACACCAAATGAAAAATTTTACAATCTCTTAGATGCAGCATCCAGCCTTTCTTTATTCGCCATAAATATTCTTAAAACTCACACTCGTATAAAAATGCAGCAAAATATCCTTGTAACTTTTTCCAAGTTTAGCCATCCCATTTGCCCCATATTGGCATAAACCTACCCCATGCCCATAGCCTAATGTTTTAAAAACCAATTTATCTCCCTGTAAAGCTACCGTAAAATTCTCTGAACGCAAGCCTAATAAATTTCTGACCTCTTGCCCCTTAAAAGTCTTACTGCCAATCCGAATCTCTTTTACCCGCCCAGATTCAGTTAAACTCAGCACTTTCGTAATACTTTGATCACCACTCTGCACTGCCGCCACTACACCAGCATCTGCCCCCAAAATGGTTTCGATCTCGGACAGAGCAATCGACTTGGTATCACTATAACGCGGTGATTTTTCGTCCCATTTACACTCTACACTTTGCAGATAAGGGTAATCATAGCCCCACACTTCTTTGGCACTGGCAGTACGCCCAGCGCTAGTAGAATGAAACAATGCGTGAATAGGTTTGTCCTCATAAACCAGAATTTGTCCCTGTGTCGCTTCTACCGCTTTGCTGATTTTTTTCCAATACGCCTCGTATTTTCTGCCCCAACGCTCTTTCAGCGCACTTTGACTCAGCCATGCTTGATTCTTCGTATAATCGGTACTTACATCCGCATCTGGATGATCACTGACGCCGCCACCACCAAATTTACGCATATTCTTAACTGCATAAGTCCTAGCAGCAACAGCTTGTGCCTCCAATGCAGCTTCCTCGAATTCAGCAGGCATCTCAGCCCCCAGTACACCTTTCACATACTCCTCGAGCGACATCGTTTCCACTGTATCTTTTTCATGTAAATAAACATGAATCATCATACTTTCTAATTTTCCACTCCCTTGCCCCTCGGTATCGCTTTTTTGAACCCCCATAATAAGCATCATTACACTTGGTATTCCGATCACCAATAAAGCTACTAGTCCCATTGCCATGCCCAGTAGCTTTTTCACAAAACCGCCTCCTCCAATTTTATCTTATGAATTAAGAATATGCGAAAAATCATTTTATATGACAGGCTATAAAATAAAAATAATATGAAATTCCTATCGAAATACAATCTTTTCTACTTGCTCTAAACCTAAGTTTTTCAATATAATAAAGAATATATAAAATGATAAGGAATCAGGCTGATACTATGGGAAAAAGCACAACAAAATTATTTGATTTGGAGACTTATCGTACACTTTTAGAATACAACGGAGATATCCTATTCGAATGGGATTTAGAAACCGATCGTTTTTTTGTTACGGCGAATTGGTTTGATATTTTTGGCTATATGCCATCAAGCTATAACTTCAGCCGAGAAATCGAAAACTCCACAAATATACATCCAGATGATCTTCATAAATTTAAAGACTATATTAAAACGATTTACTATAATCAGCATGATTTAGCAAATAAAAAATTCTTCTCTAAATTAGAATTACGCTTTCGCAATAGTTATGATGCGTATGTCTGGTGTAAAGTTAGTTTAGCAACCGATTTTTCCAGTCGTAATCTCCCCTATAAAATATCCGGTATAATTACAGATATTGATTTTGATAAAAAACAATGCGAGACTTTATTAAATCAAGCACAAAAAGATCTATTAACCGGTCTTTATAATAAAGTAACGACGCAGCAATTCATTGAAGAATGTCTTCAACAGCATACGTCTTCTAAACATGCACTTCTCATCATTGACATCGACGGTTTTAAAGCCATCAATGATACCTTCGGGCATCTATTCGGTGATGCCGTTATCTCCGATTTAGCTACGACGATCAAAAGTAATTTTCTTGATTCCGATATCGTTGGGCGCATCGGCGGCGATGAATTTATGGTTCTTATGAAAAATTTTGACCAAGCGAAAAGTTTACAGCAAAAATCACAAAATTTAATTGATGCATTACGTCGTTCCTATATTACAGATCGGAAAGAATATCGGTTATCCGGCAGCATTGGCATTGCCATCTATCCAATACATAGCAAAACATTCAGTGAACTATTCAGTGCCGCCGATCAGGCGCTATATTATGCAAAAGGAAACGGAAAAAATAGATATATCATATACGCTAAACAATTGCCCAAAGTCGATTATCAAAATCCTCGTATCAATCACGATGCGAATCTATCCCAGGGTAAGAAATCATTTCACGACAATTTACCAGAATATATTTTTAAACTTTTATATAGCTCCGTAGACAGCACGGCTACAGCTAAAATGCTTTTAGAATTGCTTGGTAAACATTTTAATGTCAGCCGCACTTTCATTTACGAACGTAGTAAAAATGGAAATCACTATACAATAACTTTTCAATGGTGCAATCAAAATATTACCCCAATCAAACAGGCGCTAAAAATTTTACCAGCAGATAAAGTAGAAACTTTTTATACCGAACAACAACAGCAAAACTTGCTCAATTGCAGTGATATTACTTTATTACCTGAAAAACAACGCAAGCACTTTGCTAAAGAAAATATCAAAGCCTGTCTGCACAGCAGAATCATCGAGAACGGCATTCCCAAAGGCTGTATTGGCTTCGATGAATGCACTCTAGCACGTAAATGGACAACTGAAGAAATCGATATTCTGACAATTACCGCTGAAATGTTGGCAACTTTTCTACTCAAAAAAAATTCGCTAAAAGGCCTAAAGAAAACTAAATCCTACTTATTAGATATCTTACATCATGTAAATGCTTGGCTCTGTGTAGTCGATCGCTATACGCATGATATTTTATTCATCAACAGGAAATTAAATGCAGATCTTTGTCAGCACAAGCATGGTAATACATGTCACCAAATTTTTCACAATCGCGAAACCCCCTGTATAGATTGCCCTATGAAACGACTGTCTTTAACCGATCGACATACAACAAAAGAAGTATATAATCAAACCACTCGCACATGGCAAAAAGTAACCATCTCTAAAATTAATTGGGATGATTATCCAGATGCATGTCTGATACAGATTGATGATATTTCCGCACAAAAAGAACTTGAATTTTTGCCAATGAATTAAAGAGCAGGGCTGTTGCATTAAATAGTATTTATACACCCTTTAGTCACTCTATAAATACATAGGTATCCTTTTGGCATTGCCCAAAAGAACGAAAAGGCTAGGCCTCACACCTCCAAAATACTTGAAACAATACCGACTTACTAAAATCCTTAACTCGCTTCGCTCAGACAAACGGATTTTTTAACGTAAGTCGGTATTGTTTCATCCTTCGGAACGTATTTTTCCGGAAAAGGCCCCGGGAATGAAAAAACTGCCGCATTAAAATGCGGCAGTCAGCCCGTAAGCAAAGCGGCTCGTATTCACATAAGTGAATACGAGCTGCTAAACCGTCCGTCCCACGACTTATAAACTAGTACGAAGATAGGTAGCCGGTTGGCGAGAAGTATTCAGATGCTAGGCGCAGCAAGGGGTTGTGAAGGAGTCGTACTCGCGTACGTCGACGAGCAGCCCCTTGCTGCAACGACGCAGATGAGTGCTTATCGCCAACCCGCGGCCTATCTGTCCCTATGTTCCGAGCTCATCTGATTACCTTTTCGATATGAATAATCAAATACATCTGTTCTTCTTTGGTTAATTCGTATTCATATTCTTCTGAAATCATTGCCTTAATTTTCTTTACACACTCATATGTATCAACATATTTTTCGCTCATCGTATCAAACATTTCATCATCTTTATCCGGATAAATTTTACCGCTGAATAGACGTTGTGCTAAAAATTTTAAATGTGTAATAAAACGGCTGTAATTGATAGATTCATCATCATATTCAATTTTGAAATGATTTTTTACTGTAGCCAAAATCCCCTGAATCACTTTCGTGACATCGACGATGTTATCTAAATCCCCATTTAACTCTGCATTTACAAAGTGAAGTGCAATAAAAGCTGCTTCATCTTCCTTTAATTCAATATTACATTGTCTTTCGATGATCGCTAACGCCTTTTTCCCAATCATAAATTCTTCTTTATAAATATGCCGGATTTCCCAACGCATCGCATTTTTCAATTGAAAACCATAGCTTTCTCGACCAATGACACGATAAATGTGCTCCGTTAACGTTACGTAAATACGATCATCTAATTTTTTTGCATAGGTTTCTTTTGCATAGTCAATGATTTTTGCACTTAAAAGAATATACTCTAAAGCAATTTCTTTCGCAACTTGTTTAAAACGTGCAACTGCATCCGTATTGGAAAAAGTAAAAATTTTCTGTACTTTATTTGCATCAGGCAGCGAATCCCCGTTTTTCAAACGAAAAGCAATTCCTCTCCCTACAACAACATACTCTTGCAACTTTTCATTTAAACAAACAACGGCATTATTATTTAAAACTTCCTCAATCTTCATCTAAACACCTCTTCAACAATATAATCTAAATCTACGGCACAAATAAAAATAAGCACCATAACTTTTTTCGTTATGGTGTTGCCAGCATTACAAGCAACACCAATATGATATCAACCCATAACTTTTTTCTTTTTTATAACCTACACGATTTGCGTGACTTTTTCATGTAATGTTATTATACTTTATTTTCTTTTTAATACGCAACGTATTCCCTTTTTTATTTTCGGTAAAACAAAGCACTTTGAGCAATTTAAGCATTTCGATTTTTCCTGTCCGTGCAAGAGACGCTGTACAATATCCGGTTCACAAATAAACGGACGACTCATTGCAACCATATCAATTCCACTTTCCAAGACTTGCTCTATATCTGGCAAAGAACGCACGCCGCCCACTAAAATAATCGGAAGTCCAGGCACAGCTTTCTTCAAACGCGCAATTCTATTGATATAATAATTTGTCGCCGTGCGCGGTTGAGAAATAAAATCGACACCGCTGAGTTCAACTGCTTCAATTCCTAAAGTTTCAAATTCCTTTAACATGTAAAGAAGGTCCGCCTCATATGCATCGTCTTCCGTTCTTGTGTCATTATTGACTTTTACAAACAGCGGAAAATCTTCACCACATCTCGCTCTTACGTCCAAGAGGATCTCACGAACAATCCGAAACCGATTTTCTAAGCTCCCGCCATAAGCATCTGTACGATGGTTAAACGTTTTATCAATGAACTGTGACAATAGATAACTATGTGCAACATGAAACTGCACCCCATCTAAACCACTTTGCTTTATACGATAAGCAGCCTCGACAAACTGTTTTTTAATCATACCAATTTCTGCAAGCGTCAATTCTCTGGCAACCTTGCCTTTTTTAAGCTCAGCTGCGGATACCCCTGCCAAATCCTCGTGATTTACCGCACGCGGTCCAGCATGATTAATCTGTGCAATAATTCTTGCCTGATAAGGTCTAACGAGCTGATGTAATTTCTCAAATTGCGGAATAAATGTATCATCATAAATTGCAGTTTGGTCTTCATTTGCCATACCTGTTGATGAGACACTGCAATGCCCAGTAATGATGAGTCCAATATCATTTTTTGCGAGTTCTTCATACATCTCGTACTCTGCATCGGTCATTGTACCATCTGCATTTCCAAGAAAACAATGTGTTGCTGAACGCACAATTCTATTCTTTATTTTCATATGTTTTAATTGAATTTCTTCTAATAGCTTTGCCATAAATTAAGTGGCCCCCCAAACTACATCATCTCTTGGTATTATAACATAAGATGACGACTACCCAGTCATATTTTTTTATTATCCCTATTATAACATAAACCTTCATCATTGGATAAAAAAGGAGCCGTTGCAAAGAATTACAATAGCTCCTTTCTCTTATTTTCCTGTACGTTTTATATCAGCGCCTAATCCGCAAAGTTTATCTACCAGTTTATCATATCCGCGATCAATGTGATGCAGATAACCAATTTGTGTCTCTCCATCTGCCACAAGTCCTGCAAGTACCATCGCAGCACCAGCACGAAGATCCGTCGCTTTGACCTGGCAACCCGTTAACTTTCTCACGCCTTCAACAACAGCACTGCGGCCTTCAATTTTGATGTTGGCTCCCATACGTTTCAGTTCATCTACGTGCATAAAACGGTTCTCGAATACAGTCTCCGTTACCACACTCGTTCCTTCCGATACTGCTTGCATTGCCATAAACTGCGCTTGCATATCGGTCGGAAATCCCGGGTACGGTAGTGTCTTTATATCAACAGCTTTCGTTGGTCCATCGCAGCGTACGCGAATGCCGCTAATTTCCTCTTCAATTGTAACACCAGCTTCTTTTAACTTTGCAATCACTGGTTTTAAATGTTCGCTAATCGCATTCTCAATATATACATTTCCTCTTGTCATTGCCGCTGCCACCATATATGTACCAGCTTCAATACGATCAGGAATAATCGTATAGTTTTTTCCCTCTAAGCGTTTAACACCTTCAATTTTAATTACATTGGTACCGGCCCCGCGAATATTTGCTCCCATGACATTTAAATAATTTACTAAATCAATAATTTCAGGTTCATGGGCTGGATTTTCTAGAATTGTTTGACCCTCCGCCATACACGCTGCCATAATAATATTTTCTGTTGCGCCAACACTTGGAAAATCGAGATAAATTCTTGCGCCGGTCAATCCTTTCGGTGCTCTTGCTTCAATATAGCCATGACCGATTTTAATTTGTGCACCAAGTGCCTCAAACCCCTTTAAATGTAAATCGATCGGTCTCGTACCAATCGCACATCCTCCCGGCAAAGAAATTTTTGCATGGCCACAACGTGCAAGTAATGGTCCCATGATTAAAAACGATGCACGCATTTTTCTAACGAGTTCATAAGGCGCTTCACAAGATACAATATTTGTACTATCTACCTGCAGGGTATTATCGCCGTTGTTGACGACTTTAACACCAAGCTGACAAAGTACTTCAGAAATCGTACGCACATCCTCTAAATCTGGAACCTCTTCTAATAGACTTGGAGTTTGTCCTAATAAAGTTGCCGCAATAATCGGCAGCACTGCATTCTTTGCTCCACTAATCTTAACTGAGCCTTCCAGCGCTCTGCCACCATTTATGATTAACTTTTCCATTCATATCCTCCCGAAATCCACATACTCCTAAAATAACAAATCATTCATAGCTGACAAATTTCAGCAAATGCTAATACTCAATTGAAATTAACGGAGAACCCACAATTACATGGGTACGCCTATCATATTCATTATACCGCATAATCATATGAAGATTCACGATATCTTTCCCAGCAATCACCCGTTCTTCAATCGTCGGTGCAAACCCAGTATAACTAAAATAAGTTTTTGCATCCGTCTTTTTTATAGGGGTTGCTCCGATTGCATCAAAAGCATCCTGCAAGTATAATGACCACTCATCATTCCTTAGTTTACCATCAAGATGGCCTTGTAAGCAAGTGGTAATCGTCGGAGTTGCATGGAAATTTTGCACAATATTTTTAAATTTCGACTTTGCTTCAAGAATTGTCGATTCCTGCGGTGATTTTTCCTTATAATTGATTGTCAAATACGTTACACTACTTGTACTTTCTGGTGATATTATTTTACAAATGGTGATTTGCATTCTCTTATCTTCAAGATCAACGTTTGCCTTTACATCAATTTTTTCCGGACTTTCAGAAACTTCTATCGTATATACATCTTCCGAGAAACCCAATGCCTTCATAATTTCCTTCTCAATGCGCATAAAAATCGCAACATGTTCATACTCATTTGGCAGTTTTGCCCATACATTAAGATAAAACATATCCGCCTCAGCACCTGTTGCCTGCATAGCAGCACTTAAAGGTTCGTTTAGCATTACCGGAACATTTTGTGCTTTCCCCACAAAAATAAAATTTACACACAAGCTCAAAAGAATAATAGCTATACACTTTTTCATTTGCTAACCTCCGCTAAATTTAGTTTACTTTCTATTTTTACCATTATTTAGCTTCGGTATACAAAAAGGTGTGATCAAAAACGAACTTTTGATCACACCTTGCAAATTATAAATAAACCCGTACCTATATCAAGTCTTATTTATTTCTGATGAAAACTTTTTGTTGCCACTAGACGTGCTTTCGCACGATCTAATGCAGCATGTGCCCGTGCAGTATCAACTGAATCACTCTTCGTCTGTAACCGTTCAAAAGCCCTATCATATGCTTTCTGTGCACGATCCACATCAATTGCATCAGGCAATTCTGCGTTTGTCGCAAGAATTGTGATTTTCTTCGGCTGTACCTCGATAAAGCCACCACTGACTGCGATTAATTTTTCACCATCATCTGTTAACGCCCGAATTGGCGCTGGTACAAGCGCTGCAATTAAAGGTGCATGATTTGGTAAAATACCAAGTTCGCCATCTGTACTTCTGACAATCAGCATATTCACATCAGTAGCATACACGATTTTTTCTGGAGAAACAATTTCTAGCTTAATTGTATTAGCCATTGATTATTCCCCCTTCATTTTACGTGCTGCTTCTAATACCTCATCAATGCTGCCAGCCATATAAAAAGCAGCTTCTGGAATATCGTCATGTTTACCTTCTAAAATTTCTTTAAAGCCACGAATCGTTTCTTTTAACGGTACATATTTACCAGGTGAACCTGTGAAGACTTCCGCTACAAAGAATGGTTGACTTAAGAATCTCTGAATTTTACGCGCTCTTGATACAGTAAGTTTGTCTTCATCAGATAACTCTTCCATACCCAAAATTGCGATAATATCTTGTAATTCTTTATATTTTTGAAGAACTGCTTGCACACCACGTGCTACTTGATAATGTTCCTCCCCAATTACATGCGGGTCAACAATACGCGAAGTAGAATCTAGTGGATCCACAGCAGGATAAATACCAAGTTCAGCAATTTGACGAGATAAAACTGTCGTTGCATCCAAATGCGCAAATGTAGCAGCTGGAGCAGGGTCAGTCAAGTCATCGGCAGGTACGTATACCGCTTGTACAGAGGTAATAGAACCTTTTTTCGTTGAAGTAATACGTTCCTGAAGTGCACCTACGTCAGTTGTAAGCGTTGGCTGATATCCAACCGCAGATGGCATACGTCCCAAGAGTGCAGAAACTTCTGAGCCAGCTTGGATAAAGCGGAAAATATTATCAACGAATAATAATACGTCCTGCCCTTGCACATCACGGAAATATTCCGCCATTGTAAGACCTGTCAAAGCAACACGCATACGAGCTCCAGGTGGTTCATTCATCTGTCCGTATACCAGTGCTGTTTTATCAATAACGCCGGATTCTGTCATTTCTGACCATAAGTCGTTACCTTCACGTGTACGTTCACCTACACCAGCAAATACGGAATAACCACCATGCTGCGTTGCAATGTTATGGATAAGTTCCATGATAAGAACTGTTTTACCTACACCGGCACCACCAAACAAACCAACTTTACCACCGCGGGAATACGGTGCAATAAGGTCAACAACTTTAATTCCTGTTTCCAAGATCTCAGTTGCAGTTTCTTGATCATCAAATTTAGGAGCTGGACGATGAATTGGCCAAAACTCCTTATTTCCTACTGGTTCTGGGTTATGATCCACAGTTTCACCTAAAACGTTAAATACACGACCAAGCGTTTCAGGACCAACTGGAACACTAATAGGAGCTCCAGTATCTTCTGCTTCCATACCACGAGTCAAACCATCCGTAGAGCTCATAGCGATACAACGTGTTACACTGTCGCCGATATGCTGCATAACTTCTACAGTTAATTTAATTTCTATATCGCCTGCTTTACCCTCAATTTTTACCGCATTTAAAATTGCAGGTAATTGATCAACAGGGAATTCAATATCTACTACAGGACCAATAACCTGTACGATTTTACCTTTAGCCACTGATATAACCCCTCCTTAATTCAAGGCTTCTGCACCACTCACGATTTCATTAATCTCCGTAGTAATACCAGCCTGACGAATTTTATTATAAGTTAAGACTAATTTATGAATCAAAGTTTCTGCATTATCTGTTGCATTGCTCATTGCCGTCATACGTGAACCAAGCTCACTCGCAGATGCTTGTAATAACGCTGCATAAATCATAGTTTCTAGATATTGTGGTAATAGATGACCAAGAACTTCACCGGCAGACGGTTCATAAATGTATTCGCTGCCCTCTGCTTCTTGCCCTTCAATACCTGTAAACGGCAGCAATTTTACCGTTGTTGGAACGACGTTAATGGTCGTGATAAAATTGGTATACACCATATAAATTTCATCACATTCACCTTTTGTAAACATATCAATGATTTTAGATGCAATCACTCTTGCATCTTCAAACGTCGGTCTTTCACTAAAACCTGTGTACTCAGCAGTAACAGAATAACCGCGATTTTTAAAGTATTCGCAAGATTTTCTGCCTACAGTGACGAGATCCGCCTCGCTTTTATTTGAAATATTAGCTACAACTTCTTTAAAAACATTGCTGGCATAAGCTCCAGCAAGTCCTTTATCGGAAGCCAAAACAACATATACTTTCTTTTCAACTTGTCTTACTTCAAGTAATGGATGACTGATTTCGCCAGCACTTGCGGCTACATCATTTAATACTTGACGCATTTTATCTGCATATGGCTTGTTTGCTAAAGCACTTTCCTGAGCGCGGCGCAGACGAGCTGCAGCAACCATTTTCATGGCTTTAGTGATTTGCTGAATGTTTTTTACACTCTTTATCCGACGACGGATATCTTGTAAATTCGCCAATTAAAATCACCTCGCAGCTTTAATTACGCTTCTTTTTCATAGGAAAATGTATCTTTAAACTCAACAATTGCTTTCTTTAAAGCATCTTCAGTTTGATCATCAAGCTTTTTATTTTCAATGATTGCTTTACCAACTTCAGGATGGTTTGCACGCATGAATTTCAAGAAAGAAGTTTGGAAGTTAACAACTTCTTTTACAGGAACATCTTCTAAATAACCGTTTACGGCTGTGTAGATGACCATAACTTGTTCTTCAACGATCAATGGAGAATATTGCGCTTGTTTCAAAGTTTCAACCATTCTCGCACCACGATCAAGCTGTGCTTTTGTCGCTTTGTCAAGGTCGGAACCAAATTGCGCAAACGCTGCCAATTCACGATATTGTGCAAGGTCAAGACGCATACGGCCTGAAACTTGTTTCATTGCCTTAATCTGTGCAGATCCACCAACACGGGATACGGATAAACCAACGTTAATCGCTGGGCGTATACCGGAGTAGAACATTTCACTTTCCAGCATGATCTGACCATCGGTTATGGAAATAACGTTTGTTGGAATATAACCAGAAACGTCACCAGCCAAAGTTTCAATAATAGGAAGTGCAGTAATCGAACCTGCGCCTAATTTATCAGAAAGTTTAGCCGCTCTTTCAAGTAAACGAGAATGCAAGAAGAATACATCCCCTGGATATGCTTCACGTCCTGGTGGTCTTCTAAGAAGCAAGCTCATTGCACGATATGCAGCAGCATGTTTAGATAAATCATCATACACACAAAGCGCATGACCGCCTTTATACATGAAATGTTCCGCTAAAGTTACACCAGCATAAGGTGCTAAGTACTGTAATGGCGCGCTATCAGATGCAGTAGCTGCAACAATGATTGTATATTCCATAGCGCCATTGTCTTCTAAAGTTTTTACTACACGAGCAACCGTAGAAGCTTTTTGTCCAATTGCTACATATACGCAGATACAGTCTTGCCCTTTTTGATTCAAAATTGTATCAATTGCAATCGCAGTTTTACCGGTACCACGGTCACCAATGATAAGTTCACGTTGGCCACGACCGATTGGTACAAGCGCATCAATTGCCTTAATACCAGTTTGCAGTGGTTGATGAACCGATTTTCTATCTGCAATCCCAGGTGCTGCATTTTCAATTGGTCTTACTTCAGTCGTTTCGATTGGACCTTTTCCATCAATAGGTTGTCCAAGCGCATTGACTACACGACCTACCATTGCTTCACCAACAGGTATTTGCATGATGCGACCAGTTCTGCGAACTGTATCGCCTTCTTTTACTAAAGTTTCACCGCCGAGGATAACCCCGCCGACGTTGTCTTGTTCAAGATTAAGAACAAGACCATATACACCATTACCAAATTCAAGTAATTCCCCTGCCATAGCTTTTTCCAAACCATGGATACGAGCAATACCATCACCAACTTCGATAACAGTACCAATATCATCAACATTAAGATCGACCTGATAATTTTTAATCTGATCTTTAATGATGGCTGTTATTTCTTCTGGATTCATTTTCATACTACTCAGTCACCCCAATCTTAACAATTCAGTTTGTCAACAATTGTGCTTTTAACACTTGCATTCTGCGCACTACACTGCCATCAATCAGCTTATCGCCAATTTTAACAACAACACCGCCTAAAATGCTTTGATCTATCTTCGTTTTGATAACAACCGTTTTACCAGTCGTTTCACTTAATTTTTTCGTTAATTGTGATTCTTGTTCCACAGATAATTTACGTGCAACCGTCACTTCCGCTTCCACAATATTTTGTGCAGCATTTGCTAAGGCTGTATACGCATGTAAAATTTGTTTTAATAAACTTTCGCGACGTTTATCTATTAACAACATAAAAAAATTGTAAACAACTTTCGCTAGCTTACCTTCAAATAATTTGGCAACAACCTCTTTTTTCGCCTCAGGCTTAATACGAGGATGATTGATAAAGTCAGTTAAATCTGCTTGACCATAAACCACATCTGTTGCATCTGCCAATTGCTGACCAAATTCTTTTAATTGATTTTCTTCAAGAGCCACTTCATAAAGTGCTCTTGCATATTTCATCGCTAGCTGTGTGGTTAGCATGGCAGACCACCTATTTTCTCTTTATCTAACTTATCAATAAATTCACTTACCAATTGTTTATTTACTTTTTCATCTATGTTGCTATTAATCACTTTAGCAGCTGCTGCCATGGATAAAGCAACGACTTCACCCTTCAATTCAGCTACTGCAAGTTTACGGTCGCGTTCAATATCTGCCAGAGCGGATTTACGCATACGTTCAATCTCAACTCTTGTTTCAGCAAGACTTGCTTCTCTTTCTTCTGCAGCAAGTTTACTCGCTTTATCAACGATTTCTTGCGCCTCGATACGAGCAGAAGCCAATTGTTTTTGATAATCTTCTAATAATTTTTTTGATGCAGCCGCATCTTGTTCAGCCGATTGAATATTCTTCGCAATTTTCTCTTGGCGTTCTGCCAATGCTTTCATAAGCGGTTTATAAGCCACTTTTGTTAAAATTACAACTAATATGAGAAAATTTAAAATTTGAGCAAATAATGTCATATTAAGATCAACCATTTTCAAACCTCCTTATCTAGCACTATAAAGGGAGGGCGACGGCACATAGGATGCTGTCGCCCCACCACACATCAATCGTTCATTATTTAATTAGCGGATTTGCATATAACATAACGATAGCGATAACTGCTGCGATAATAGGCACAGCTTCGATTAAACCTACAGAAATCAAAGTGTTAATGAATAATACATTTTTTGCTTCTGGTTGACGAGTTAATCCTTCGATGAATTTAGAAGTTACAAGACTGTTCCCAATACTTGCACCAACAGCCGCCAAGCTAATCGTAAAACCTGCTGCGAATAAAGCAGCTACTACCATAATTGAATGTTCCATTAATAAAATCCCCCTTAAAAATAAATAGATAATTAATTAAAACTTCTCCGATACAATCCTTAGTCGTGGTGATCGTCTTTTACAGCATTCGCCAAGTACGACATGGACAACATCGTGAATATAAAGGCTTGAACAACACCAACAAAGATACTGAAAGCAAGCCAAATAACACTAGGTACCGGCATCCAGATTGGCACTAACATCAACAAGATAATCAGTAAGATTTCCCCTGCTAAGATATTACCAAACAAACGGAAAGCAAGCGTAACTGGTTTTGCTATTTCTTCGATAATATTGATAATGACAAATGGAGCGAATGGTTGAAAGAAATGTTTAATATAATTCATTCCTTTAAAATAAACACCCAAAATATGCAACATCATAACTACCATCAAAGCTAAACCAAGCGTAGTGTTCACATCATTCGTAGGTGATGTGAGGGTTGGTATTAAGCCCAACCAATTTGAGATAAGGATAAACAAGAACAAGGAGATAATCAGCGGTGCCAATTTTCTACCATTCGGACCCATAGTTGCATCAATCTGATCCAGCAAAACTGTCATGATCATTTCAATCGCATTCTGCCAGCCGGTTGGAACCAGCTTTAAATTACGTGTAGCAAGAAAAGCGATGAAAATAATGATTGCCATTGCCAGCCAGGTCATGTACAACGTATCCATGTTAAAGCTGAATCCAGCGATCTGTGCTACGTGATGAGCACCGATTTCATGCATACATACCACTCCTACAAGTTATGTAATCACTTTGTATTATTAACATTACTATTGTAGGCAAATACAATAGCATTTATCATAATGATCACAGAAATCAAAAAGAATCCTAGTACAACCGCCCAAAACATTTCTTCAGATATTCGAATTGCCGCAATAAATGCCGCAATCATAAGCATCCAGCGAACAAGCAGACCAATCTGCATATTCTTCTTTGCCTCTGTCACGGTTAACTCTGTACTTCTTGTCATTCTGTAAACAACGATAAACCAACAAGCACCACCAACGATACAACCGGCAATTATAGGCATAACAAAATACGCCTTTCCTAATATATAAGCACCAACGCTACATAAAAGTAAGCCAATTGCAGTTTGCGTTAATATAGACTTTATGCATGTTAATAAATTTTTCATATTCCCCCACAAACAGTTTTTCCAAACCATATAGTAAAGAATATCCTGCCTTTTAAAATAAATAATACCTATTGCCCTAAAAATTTAGAAAATTCTGAACAGAACTTCATTCAGGCCTTTATTTTTCCTTCGACAAAAGGCCAAGTTTATCCTGCTAAAATATTCGCTGTTTTTTAGTAAAAACATTAAAATCAGGACTTGATTATGAATTTTATACTTTTTTGCATAAACCCAACAAATCATTTATTATATGATAAGTATTACTTATGTTTATGCAGTATTTGTAAAATATAAAACTCATTTATCATAATGACTCTATAATTATACCATATTATTTATTTTTGCCAAGTAGTTTTTTATAAGTCGACCAAATCGCTGCGATAAAACCTAAAAAAATGCCGCTAATTGTCGCAATCGGGCTTGAAACGAGTTTTTCATCAATATAAATTCCGCCATAGAGACACACGCCAATTGTAATAACAAAATTTATTCCCAACCCTGTAGCAAATCCCAATGCCTGCAAAGTAGACTGCGTATCCTTCTTATTATTTCCTTTTTTATCCACATTATTCATCCTTTCAAAAAAATATTGCATAAATATTGCATATAAACCATATTGTATCTGGCCTATCTATTTCATAAAAAAAGCTGCCGCAAATTTGATTTTGCCAGCAGCTTTTATGTACTATATTATACTTCAAACGAATCAGGTTTATGATCCGTCCAACCATATTTCCAAAGAATCGCTTCCACAATACGTCTTGATGCTTGTCCATCGCCATAAGGGTTACAAGCATTTGACATCTTATGATATTCCTTTTCGTCAGTTATTAACAACTTTGCTTCATCATATACACGCTGTTTATCCGTACCGATCAATTTTACTGTGCCGGCACCAATTGCCTCCGGACGTTCAGTTGTATCACGAAGAACAAGCACAGGTTTTCCTAATGCAGGTGCCTCTTCTTGAATACCACCCGAGTCAGTTAAGACCAAATATGAACGTGCGAGTAAATTTGCAAATGGTTCATAATCGAGCGGGTCAATTAAATGCACGCGCTCCATTTTCCCTAATTCACTCTCTACAACTTCACGGACTTTAGGGTTCTTGTGCACTGGAAAAACAATTTCGATATCAGAAAATTCGTTTACAAGTGCACGCAATGCTTGATAAACATGACGCATTGGTTCCCCAAGATTTTCTCTGCGATGTGTTGTTACCAGCACAACTTTCTTATTCTTATAATCAATACTTTTCAAAAGTTCATTTTCAAAAACAAAATTTTCATCTACTGTTTTCAAAAGCGCATCAATCACTGTATTCCCTGTGACAAATACTTGCTCGCCTTGGATGTTTTCTTGTGCGAGATTCTGGCATGCCGTATCGGTCGGTGCAAAGTGCAGATCCGCTAAAGAACCTGTCAACTTACGATTCATCTCTTCCGGAAACGGTGAATATTTGTTCTGCGTTCTAAGTCCAGCCTCTACATGTCCAACTGCAGTTTGATGATAAAAAGCAGCCAATGCGCCGGCAAAAGTCGTTGTCGTATCTCCATGTACCAACACAATATCCGGCTTTTCTTCTGCTAGAACTTGATTCAAGCCTTGCATGGCTTTGCAGGTTATATCAAACAAAGTCTGCCCCTGCGCCATGATATCAAGATCATGATCCGGTTTTATTTCAAATAAATTCAGTACTTGATCGAGCATATCACGATGTTGCGCTGTTACAGCAACAACAGGTGTAATTTTATCCGGATATTTTGCCAGTTCCAAAACAACCGGTGCCATTTTAATCGCTTCCGGGCGAGTGCCAAATACAGTCATTACTTTAATACGTTTCATAAAATTCTCTACCCCTTTCCTACACTTTGGGACGCGAATCATCTGATTTTCCATTGTAAAATAGGCAGGCTATATGCCTGCCTGCAATGGTTTACTTCTATCAAGAATTCGTTCTAACTGACTTTTTTGTTTTCAAAATACCAAGTTTCTTCGCCCCAATAAATACAACTAACATCACAGCAATGATAATTGCAATCGCGAACCCACTGCTGACCTCGGTCAGCGCAATCGCACTCAAACCTAAAACCCCGCTGATGACATACATTAAAAGTACTGCCTGTCTTTGCGTGAACCCCAAATCAAGCAAACGATGATGCAAATGTCCTCTATCAGGTTTAAAAATCGGTTTCCCGCTCATGTAACGTCTAACAATCGCAAATGCAGTATCCAAGATTGGCAGACCTAGTGCAAAAATAGGCACAATCAACGCAATAGTCGCAGCCGACTTTACTGCACCAATCACAGAGATACCCGCCAGCATATACCCTAAAAACATACTGCCAGTATCCCCCATAAAAATCTTCGCCGGATTGAAATTATACTGTAAAAACCCCAGCGCTCCGCCAGCGATCGCCGCTGTCAACACTGCAATAAGTATATAATTCTGCTGCAATGCAACCAACAAGATTGTAATCGAAGCAATCGTAGAAACACCAGCAGCAAGACCATCAAGACCATCAATTAAGTTAACCGTATTTGTAAGGCCTACAATCCAAAATATCGTCACCGGCACTGCTAAATATTCCAGATAAATCATATCACCAAAAGGATCACTAATCCAATCGATACGAATATCAAACAAAACCAATACTAAAGCCGCAATGATTTGACCAGCCAGCTTTACTTTAGCCGGTAAATTTTTTAAATCATCAATTACACCGACAGCCAAAATTACCGTGCCGCCGAGCAATAGTCCTATAATCTCCGTCGTTAAATCAACCGTAAAAAAAACTGCTACCATAAAGGCAACATATATAGCAAGACCACCCATTCTAGGGATAGGAGCAGTATGCACTTTGCGTTCATCAGGAGCATCCATAGCTCCAGCTTTTTTAGCTAAGGAAATAATTTGCGGCGTTAATACATACGCTATGACAAGCGCAATGAAAAACGACAAAATATAATCCGGCATAAACTCAAACACCTCTTTCTATGCAACACACCAATTGTACATCACCAAAACTAGACTGTCAATCAAATAAACATATCCTCGCACGCCCTTCACGCCTTAGATACAGTACCCTTTACGTTTTAATTTAGCAACGTGAAGTTTCACCAACTCATCCACATCGACATCATATCGCTGCGCAAGTAAATACATCATCGTAAAACAGCACTGCGCTACATCAAGAAGCTCTTCGGCACTGCCAATCATCACTTCCCGATCTGTTAAAGCTGAATATTCACCGGACGCCCCCATATTTTTGCCCAAATATTGTGTCAGTTCACCAAGTTCTTCTTGAATTTTACATACTGTAGTGAGCAATGTCACTTCCGGCAAATCCAGCTTTGGCAAGGCAAGATATTTATAATTCCCCTCTGTATGAAGGCAATATTGATGACTTTTATCAAATGAATATCCTTTGCTTTCAAGTTTGGACAAGTGACGTTCAATTAATTTAGCGATCTCAATATTATAACTTTCTTCCATAACAAAAATCATCGTAACACAAGTTTGTGCCACATCCAACAACTCTGCATTTACTTCTGCCAGCACACTTTTAGCAGCAGAAAGCTCAGAGATTTCAATCCCTTTTAAACGCTGATAAGGCAAAAATGCCAACGTTGCTCTGGCAAGTTCTCCCGCCTCCTCAATAATTTTTAACAAGGTTGAATTTAAAGTTGGTGACAATTGATTTAATTTTGGTAAAACAATAACTTCAAACATTTTATCTCTCCACCTATTAGAACTTCATTATACACCTTTATTATACAAAATTCCTTATATTTTTCACTAGCTTTTTACACAAATTTTAATTCTTTAATTTTACAAACTAGCGCACCAGCTGGTTAACCACCTACTACGAATCTCAATTCGGCTTACAACCGGATACATGCGCCTCTGGAAAAAGCCGCGCTTTCTGCTTTTTCCATGTTAGCTTAAAACATTTTTCTATTATAGCATACCTGCGAATAAAAGATAACGATAAAAGGTGTTTTTCGTATAACATCCGAATAGAAATTCTACCAATATTACAGATATTTGCTTGCTATTTTTTTATATACATATTATTGTTATGTTATACCTAAAAAAAAAATCTCAGGAGGATATTTTCTCATGAAAAATACATATGATATCGGCTTTATCGGACTTGGCGTAATGGGTAAAAGCATGGCAGAAAATCTGCTCAAAGCAGGCTACAAGGTCAGCGTGTACAACCGTACAAAAGAAAAAGCTTCTGCATTGATTGCACAAGGTGCTGCTTGGAAAGATACGCCAAAAGAATTGGCGCAGACTTGTAATGTAATCATCACCATGGTTGGATATCCAAAAGATGTTGAAGATATCTATTTTGGCGACCAAGGACTCATCGATCATGCGAAACTTGGCACCTATCTCATTGACATGACAACTTCAAGTCCAAGACTCTCAAAACAAATCTCTCAAGTTGCGCAAAGCAAAGGAATTTTTGCCTTGGATGCGCCCGTATCCGGCGGTGACATCGGAGCAAGAGAAGCAAAATTATCAATTATGGTCGGCGGAGACGAGAGAGCCTATACAGCCATGAAACCAATTTTTGAAGTGCTAGGAAAAAATATTCAATATCTCGGCTTAGCCGGTGCCGGTCAATATACAAAAATGTGTAACCAAATTGCCATCGCCTCAAATATGATGGGCGTATGTGAAGCAATCATTTATGCCAAAAAAGTCGGACTTGATCCAAATGCTGTTTTAACCAGCATTTCTACAGGTGCTGCCGGCTCTTGGTCTTTATCTAACCTTGCACCGCGCATGATTCAAGGGGATTATGCACCAGGATTTTATGTAAAACATTTTATCAAAGATATGGGAATTGCGATTGAATCCGCAAAAGAAGTCGATTTAGAGCTGCCTGGTTTAAATCTAGCAAAAAAACTTTATGATCAACTATCTGCCGAAGGCGGAGATCTTTACGGAACACAAGCTTTGATTAAAATATTAGAAAAGTAACATAAAAAAATAAAAGACTCGGTAGATCTATTTGTTTACAGAATAGATCTACCGAGTCTTTTTATTTTCCCAGATAGCTCAAAACATTATGTAATCTCCTTGGGATCACACTCTACAATTGATCCATCTGTTTCTAGGTAAACGACTTTCGCAATCATTGCATTTCGAATCATACGCCTGCAGAGCAGACAAGGTTTTCCCGAAGCTAATGTTCCATCGGCGTTAAATCCGACAATGTAAATTGTCGCATTCTTCATTTTTTCCGGATCGCCATTTATAATCGCATTTTGCTCAGCATGCACCGCTTCACAAAGCTCGTAACGTTCACCTTTAGGAACATTGCAGGCTTCCCTTTTACAATAATTCAGCTCCAAGCAACTTATTGCACCGCGCGGCGCTCCATTATATCCTGTACTGATAATAATATGATCTTTCACAATCAGTGCTCCATAAATACGCCGTAAACAGGTTGCTCGTTTGCCAACTGCTTTTGCTATTTCTAAAAAATATTCGTTCCAATCTGGACGTACATGCCCCATATTCTCACCTCTTGATTAAAAATAGAGACACCAATCGGCATCTCTATTTTATGTAGACCGCATGCTTATTTCGTTCCAAAAATTCTATCCCCAGCATCACCAAGGCCTGGAACAATATACCCATGATCGTTTAAGCATTCATCTAAACCTGCTGTGTAAATCTCAACGTCAGGATGTTCCTCGTTGACAACTTTAACACCTTCCGGTGCAACAACTAGGCACATTAAAATAATAGATTTTGCCCCTTTGTCTTTTAACATCTGAATTGCTGCCGCAGAAGAACCGCCAGTTGCAAGCATTGGATCCACAACAACCAGTGTACGTTCTCCAACATCACTCGGCAATTTGCAATAATATTCTACCGGTTTTAATGTTTCTGGATCACGATACAGCCCAACATGCCCAACTTTTGCTGTCGGAATTAGATTTACAATGCCGTTAAGCATTCCTAAACCAGCACGCAAAATTGGTATAACCGCAATCTTTTTACCCGTTAATACTTTACTTTTACAAGTCGTTACCGGTGTTTTAATTTCAACTTCTCTGAGTGGCATATTTCTCGTTATTTCATACGCCATAAGCATAGAAATTTCTTCTAGCAATTGGCGAAAATCTTTCGTACCTGTACTTTCTCTGCGCATAATTGTCAACTTATGCTGAATTAATGGATGATCGATAACATTGATCTTTAAACCTGTCATGTATTCTATTTCCCCCTAGTATAATGGATATTTCGCGCAAAGCTGTGCAACCATTTTTTCCGCCTGCAATTTTTTCGCATCGCTTTCTGGATCATTCAATACCAGTGCTATGATTTCAGCTACTTTCTCCATATCCTTTTCTTTAAACCCGCGCGCAGTCAGCGCCGGTGAACCAAGACGAAGACCACTTGTTACAAATGGACTCAATGGTTCAAATGGAATCGTATTTTTGTTTGCAGTGATTCCAACATCATCTAATAATTTCTCTGCTACTTTTCCGGTTAAATTCTTCGAACGAAGATCCACCAGCATTAAATGATTATCCGTTCCGCCGGATACAATCGTAAAGCCCTGTTCAATCAAAGCATTGGCTAATGCATTGGCATTTTTAATAATCTGTTTCTGATATTCTTTGAATTCTTCAGATAAGGCTTCTTTTAATGCAACGGCTTTCGCTGCAATTACATGCATCAGCGGTCCACCTTGAATTCCCGGAAAAACAGCTTTATTGAATTGTTTGCCAAATTCCTCGTCCTTTGTCATAATCAATCCGCCGCGAGGCCCACGCAAAGTTTTATGTGTAGTCGTCGTAACAACATCAGCAAAAGGAACTGGATTTGGATGAAGACCAGCAGCTACTAATCCTGCAATATGCGCCATATCAACCATCAAATATGCGCCCACTTTTTTTGCAATTTGGCTCATTCTTTCAAAATCAATCGTTCTTGCATAGGCACTTGCACCAACAACGATCATTTTAGGCTTGCAATCCTCAGCTGTTTTTTCAACTTCATCATAGTCAATTCGATTTGTATCCTCTGTAACGCCATAAGGAACAATATGAAAATATTTACCAGACATATTGACAGGACTTCCATGCGTTAAATGTCCGCCATCGGTTAAATTCATTCCCATAACAGTATCGCCAGGTGTCAATAACGCAAAAAATACTGCCATATTTGCCTGTGCACCGGAATGAGGCTGTACATTGACATACGCAGCACCAAAAAGTTCTTTTGCGCGATCAATTGCCAACTGTTCTACTACATCAACACATTCACAGCCACCATAGTAACGTTTGCCAGGATAGCCTTCTGCGTATTTATTTGTCAACACAGATCCTTGCGCTTCCATGACAGCTTTACTCACAATATTTTCTGAAGCAATTAGTTCTAACTTATTGCGTTGACGGCTTAATTCGGCATCAATTGCCTGCTTAATTTCCGGATCTACCGTAGCCAAATCGTCTAGTAAACTCATGTTTTCAATTCCCCTCACTTTTTATAATATCATCAAGCCTGATATATAGCTCGACTTCCCCCAATAAATTTAGGCCGGGTTCTCGCTGCAATGATGACCGCCTGTCCAATCTTTTTTGTTTGCAAACGAACCGGCACAGCGACATGCTTTAGATGCATTCCAATTAACGTTGCTCCGATATCAAGACCGGCGTGCGCACAAATCGTTTCTACCACGACAGGCTCCTGGTAACTTTTCATCGCCTGCGCAGCAAGCGATCCACCGGCATGAGGTGCAGGAAAAACCGCAACCTGTTCCAACCGATATGCTTCCATCACTTTACGCTCTACAACCAAAGCACGATTCAAATGTTCACAACATTGAATTGCGAAAAAGATACCTGTACTATTTGCAATTCCTTGCACTGCCTCCAATAAAGCAGTTGCTACTTCTTCAGACCCTGCCGTACCAATTTTCGAGCCAATGATTTCACTCGTCGAACAACCAATCACAACAATCTGCCCTGGCTTAACGCCGGAAACTTCAATCAGTTCCAAAAGTGCTGCCCGGGATTCCGCTTTGACTGTCTCTATATCCATTCACAAGACTCCTAGTTTTATTTTTCTAGTGCCATGATTTTATTTACGCGACGCGCATGACGATCGCCGGAAAATTCTGTTGTTACCCATGCCTTCACAATTTCACAAGCCGGACCAAAGCCAATCACTCTTTCGCCCATTGCTAAAATGTTCGCATTATTATGTTCACGCGACATTTTCGCGGAGAAAATATCATGACAAAGTGCTGCACGTATACCTTTAATTTTATTCGCCGCAATAGAAATACCAATTCCAGTTCCGCAAAGAACGATGCCCCGATCAGCTTCACCGCTTATTACACTATGTGCAACTTTTTCTGCAATATCCGGATAATCTACTGCTTCAGTGCCAAATGTCCCAACATCATTGACTTCTACTTTCAGTTCCGCTAATACTTTTTTTATTTCTTCTTTTAAATTTACTGCGCCATGATCACTGCCAATTGTTATTTTCATCTTTCTTCCTCCATTTTTATTTCACTTATTTTCAAGATTTTTTGTTCATGCAAGCTATAACTTTAGGCCAAACTTTTTCTATATACCTTTGTATGCTTTGTGCGCATGCTTGATAAATGGCTTCATTTCCACCAAAAGGATCCATAACATCCAACGCTTCATCGGCATATTCAGACAACGTAAATACACGCCCTTTTAACGCAGGCATCGCTCCCAAAATAGCATGCTTATGCCCATTGGTCATCGTTAAAATCAAATCTGTCGATAATATAGCTTCACTTGTAATCTGCCGCGAAGCATGCGATTCCAAATGCAAGCCGTACGCCTGCATCGCCAAGCATGCATGTTTCGATGCACGATCCCCGTTAATCGCTGCCAACCCTACGGATCCTACCATGATGGAGCCATCTAGATTATGCTCTGTAATTTTCTTGCGAAATAAAGCCTCCGCCATTGGACTGCGGCAAGTATTTCCTGTACAAACGAACAAAACCTTAAACACCAAACTTCACCCTCTAGCAACAAAATCTACTTCTATTTTAACACAACTTTTACTTGAACTAAAAGTATCTAAACAATTAAATGCCATAAAATATTTCCACCCAACAAAATCAAAACAATTCCGCCAAGTTGTTCCGAGCGCTTTCCTAATAACTTGTTTGCCTGCCTGCCGATACTCAAGCCAAACGCAGAAATAAAAAAAATCACACTGCCCAGAATCATATTCAACTTTATCAAATTCACATCCATAATACCAAAACTAAATCCTGCCGCCAGCGCATCGATACTCACGCTGAAAGCCACTACCATCAAAGTCCAGCCACATAAAGGATTTTTTCTTTTATTGCCGAGTTTATCTTCATTGCTAAAACTCTCTTTGAGCATCAGAAAACCTAGCCCCACAAACACGCCCGCGCCAATTATGTTTGCACAGTTCTCTATCATCAAAGTGGAAGAACCACTATCGATACTCAACTTATCAACAAAGGCACCCAAGAAATGTCCCAGATGATATCCTGCTAATAACATCACAATATGAAATATAGCAAAAACAATACTGGAGGTTAAAATTACTTTACGACGAATTCGATTCATGCCAATTACAATTGCTACCGAAAATAAATCCATGCCTAATGCGGTACTCAAAACGAAAATTTCTAAGGTTCCCAATCGCTTCACCCCATTAATTCATTTGTATGAGTTACACACATAACTTATACACTTTATAAATTTATTATTCGATAGCCACTTGCCTTATGCATACGATTCATCACGGCTAATCCAAGTCCAGTATGTTCCGTCCCTTCAGCAAAAATAATATCCACCTGCATTTGATCAAAACTACGTAATGCCCGATACAGATTCGTTGCAATTTCTGCAACATTCTCTCTGCTGCCATACACAACAGTGACTATGTCCTTCGGCATCATGTCTGCAACTTCTTTACTTACAATCACACCAATTTTTTTCCCTTTTGCCCTTGCTTTTGCAATCTCTTCAAACAATCCTTCAGCAATCTTGTCTTTCGCTCCCTCAAGCATGACCATAGGTGCTTTCGGTGCATAATGTGTATATTTCATCCCCGGTGCTTTCGGAACGCTGTTCTCACCGCTTAACCCAGGGTCAAGCTTTACCTCCCCGACAACTGCAGATAACATTTCCATCGTAACTGCGCCAGGACGAAGCACGGTAGGCACCTCACCAGTACAATCCACAATCGTAGACTCAAGTCCAAATACACAATTGCCGCCATCTATAACCGCACCAATTTTACCTTCCAAATCTGCCAAAACTGCCTCTGCATTGGTCGGGCTTGGCCTGCCAGAAGTATTCGCACTCGGCGCCGCCAGCGGAACACCTGCTAAACGAATCAACGCCCTTGCAACTTCGTGATTCGGCATTCTGATTCCCACCGTATCCAAGCCTCCCGTAACTGCATCCGGTACAAATCTCTGCCGCTTTAAAATCAACGTGATTGGGCCCGGACAAAAAGCCTCGATCATCTTACGTGCTGTATCACTGATATCAATTGCTAATTTATCAAATTCGGAAAAATCAGCCACATGCAAAATCAATGGATTATCCGAAGGTCTTCCCTTCGCTGCATAAATTGATCGAACTGCATCACCGTCCAAACCATTTGCCCCTAGGCCATACACAGTCTCGGTCGGGAAGGCAACCAAACCTCCCTGCTGCAAAATTTTTGCCGCCGGCAGCAATGCCAACGGATCTGACTTTTCCTTGATTTTAATTACCTTTGTTTCCATACAAAAGACTCCTATTTTAAATGATACGAAATTACTGATCAAACCTTATCTAAAATCACAACCCGCTCAATGCCGCCATAATCCTTTAAAATGATTGCTTCACCAAACGCCGAGAAGTTCTTCGCCAGTTCAGCGACTGCCGCAGCTTGATGAATGCCTACTTCAAAAGCCATAAAGCCGCCCGGTTTGAGTAAATCCAAACCTCCACCAATCAACCTGCGATAAAAATCCAAACCATCTATCCCACCGGCTAACGCATGATGCGGTTCACATTTCACTTCGGCAGTCAAACCTTGAATATCCCCATCTGGAATATAAGGCGGATTTGAAACAATCACATCGAATACCTGCCCTCGAATTGGACTATAAACATCGCCGTGAAAAAAAGTCACACGATCCTGTACACCTATTTTTTCAGCGTTACGCTTTGCAATCTGTATTGCTTCTTCGGAAATATCTACTGTACTACCCACGGCTTGTGGTAAATTCGCTAAAAGCGACAAGACAATCGCACCGCTTCCAGTCCCGATATCCACAAAATCTACTTTGCCTCTGTCCTTCAAACGCTCAATTACAGCTTCTACTAAGATTTCCGTATCCGGGCGAGGAATTAATACCGCGGGAGACACCTCAAATGAAAGCCCCATAAATTCTTTGTAACCAATAATATACGCAACCGGCATCCGAGCCACGCGTTTTTTTATCATCGCTTTATATCTGGACAACTCTTCCGCTTGCAGTGGTTCATCAAAATGGACATACAGATAAATACGCTCTTTTCCCAGCACATGGGAAAGCAGTACTTCCGCATCAAGGCGTGGAGATTCCACGCCTTTATCTGCAAAGTACTGCCCTGTCCATTTTAAAATGCTGCCAATCGTCCATACTTCATTTGGCTTTTCCATCTTAATTAACCTGCTGCAATTTTTCACTTTGATCTGCGGTAACCAAAGCATTGATTAATTCGTCAAGTTCACCATTTAATACAAAATCCAATTTATGAAGTGTAAGACCGATACGATGATCCGTTACCCTGCCTTGCGGAAAATTATAAGTACGAATCCGTTCACTGCGATCCCCTGTACCGACCTGACTCTTGCGATCTGCAGCCAACTCACTGCGTTGTTCTTCCTGTGCAAGTTCCAGCACCTTTGCACGAAGTACACGCATCGCTTTATCTTTATTCTTCAATTGTGATTTTTCATCTTGACATTGTACTACGATTCCCGTCGGCAAATGCGTAATACGAACTGCCGATTCTGTTCTATTAACATGCTGACCGCCAGCACCACTCGCACAATACGTATCAATACGAAGTTCATTTTGTTTGATTTCCACATCGACTTCTTCCGCTTCCGGCAGAACTGCTACCGTAACTGTAGAAGTATGAATCCGTCCGCTGGATTCCGTGGTTGGTACACGCTGTACACGATGCACACCGCTTTCATATTTCAGCTTACTATATGCACCATATCCGTCAATTGCAAACGAAACTTCTTTAAAACCGCCCAATTCGGTTTCATTGGCATCCAAAACTTCTGCCCGCCAACCTTGCATTTCCGCATAGCGGGTATACATTCTAAATAAATTGCCTGCAAACAACGCCGCTTCATCACCGCCGGCACCGCCACGAATCTCTACAATAACACTCTTATCATCATTTGGATCTTTCGGCAATAACATAATCGGCAGTTCCGCTTCCAAAACTTCTTGTCTAGCTTTTAGATCTGTAAGCTCGCCTTCCACCATTTTTCTAAACTCATCATCGAGCTGTTCCTCGAACATTTCCCTCGCATCTTCAATCCCCTTGCGAACTTCCTTATATTCACGGAATTTCTCAACGATTACACCCAGATTTGCATGCTCACGACTGTATTTCTGCCATTTTGCCATATCTGCAATAATATCCGGATCACTAATCATCGATTCTAACTGCATATATTTATCTTCAACTGCCTGTAATTTATCAAGCACTATTCTTCACCTCTAAAACATCAGTATTATACATTCTCTACTGGTGTTGGCTTTACTGCTTCCAACGCTTGTATAGCCACTTCCACTTGGTCATCATCCGGTTGATTGGTCGTAATTTTTTGCAACCAAAGTCCCGGTAAAATTGCAACTTTAACGAAAGCATTCTCACTGCGCCCGGCAAAGCGAATGATTTCATACGAAATACCAGCAACAACTGGCAATAGCACAATTCTAGACGTAATTCTAAGCCACAAATCCGGCCAGCCTAAAAAAGCAAACATAATGATACTTACAACCATAACAATGAGTAAAAAAGCTGTCCCACAGCGCGGATGCAACGTACTATATTTTTGGACATTTTCCACCGTGAGTTCTACCCCTGCTTCATAAGCATGGATGGTTTTATGTTCCGCTCCATGATATTGAAACACTCTTTGAATATCTTTCATTCGAGAAATTCCGTAAATATAAACTAAAAAAATCAACATCCTAAGCCCGCCTTCAGCTAAATTCAGCCAAATCGGATCGCTGATCATACCATGAAAATATTTTGCCGCTGCTGTCGGAATGATAATAAATAAAACGATCGCCAACCCTAGTGAGAACATCATCGTCATCACAATTTCACGATTCGATAGTTCTTCGCCTTCTTCTCCGGCACGCTGCGCCGAATAAGATAACGATTTTAAGCCTAGAATAAGCGATTCTCCTAAAGCTATAACACCACGCAGCATCGGTTTTTTTAAAATAGGATACCGCTCAGTTATAGACGAAACTTTTTCTGTTTTTACACTAATTTCACCAGACGGTTCGCGTACCGCTGTAGACACATATTCAGGCCCACGCATCATTACACCCTCGATAACCGCCTGTCCGCCAATTGTTGGCTTTACCTCCATGGTTCGTTCCCCCTGTCTATGAAACCTTCCCCTAATTACAAATGAAGCAGAGCATCTCTGCTCTGCCAGTCATTCATATTATTTACCATAACGTTTGTTGAATTTTTCAATTCTACCGCCAGCTGTAATATCACGTTGACGACCAGTAAAGAACGGATGGCATTTGGAACATACGTCTACATGAAGTTCTGCTTTTACGGAACCAGTTGTAAATGTATTGCCACAACCGCAAACTACTTTTGCTTCTTTGAATTCTGGATGAATTCCTTGTTGCATATCTTGTGCACCTCACTCTTTCCCCAAAACAGGGCTATAATATTTTAAATGCCGCAGCATTTAGATAAGACTTAGCTTCCCATTTCTCTTGAGGTAAAGCAAGTCGCTCTTGAAAGGAAATAATGTAATAAACACACCTCTGTTTACTACCAGACAATTATAGCATAACGCAATACGTAGTGCAATATACATATGCAAATTAATAAAAATAATGCTCCAGCCTGATCTTACCGGTAAAGAAGCGGTATTAAATAAAATAAATTAAATAAACCACACACCGTCGCAGTCGCAATAAACGCCGCTACCGGTGCCGATACACCATGATGAATCAACAATTCTTTATTAAATTCAATTAACTTCCCTTTTATCCCACTCTCACAATCCGGTTTACAAATATCCGTCTCCTGACATTCAAGAATAATCGCCTTCATCTGCTCTTTCGTCATAAGCTCTAATTGTTCCTCAGTATAATTCACCAGAAAAACCCCCACTCTAACAGCCTTCAAAAGCTGTAAAATCACCATATTATCAAATCTACGATTTGCTATTTTACATAAAACAAATCGTAGTATATAGTATTCCGAGCAGATGGGTTATGTTCTTTGTAGATTTTCAGGATGGGTCAATTTGAAGTCAAATGAAGCATTATCTGTAATTGATAAATTAGCAATTTACATTTCATTATGAGTCAATTCGAAGTGAGAGGTGTAAAAAACATGACTGATATGATCAAAAATTTACATTTCATTATGAGTCAATTCGAAGTGCATTAGCATTCACACAGAACAAGTGTTTTATTAATTTACATTTCATTATGAGTCAATTCGAAGTTTTCGCAATAAATCAGATAGTTTGCTATTAGCCCAAATTTACATTTCATTATGAGTCAATTCGAAGTGTAGACTTTTACAATTTCTGTTGTACGTTCGCCGTCATTTACATTTCATTATGAGTCAATTCGAAGTGCAGCTCCAACACACTCCAATGCTTGGAGCAAAATCATTTACATTTCATTATGAGTCAATTCGAAGTTTGCCTCTTTAATTCCTCATCATAAGCATCTACTTCATTTACATTTCATTATGAGTCAATTCGAAGTTTGATCATTTAAAACAAATGCATCATCTGAAATTACATTTACATTTCATTATGAGTCAATTCGAAGTATTAATTGATCCATTTCCCGCCCCTCCCACTTCTTTTATTTACATTTCATTATGAGTCAATTCGAAGTTATCGGCATTCACTTCGTGCAACTGTTAAAAAATATATTTACATTTCATTATGAGTCAATTCGAAGTCCAAATAGCTTATATGCGTATACGACTGACGATGCAATTTACATTTCATTATGAGTCAATTCGAAGTGATATATTAGGACTAAGCCAACAAGCAATTGCTAAAATTTACATTTCATTATGAGTCAATTCGAAGTCGGCAACAGAAGGTAAATAATCGTAAAGTACGATTTAATTTACATTTCATTATGAGTCAATTCGAAGTACGTACCTAAACAAAGCCTTATTTTTCAATATTAATTTCATCATTTTCTGTCTATCTACTATTATATATCATATTTACATAGAAATCTGCAAAATAATTTTATTTCAATCACTCATTATCCCAATAAACATCTGCATTTGTGCATATCTGTCGTACCCCATATAAAATTGCATTTTTACAGGTCGACAGATCGAAAAATTTTATGTTTTATTATTCTAATCAGACCTTCTGAATATTTCTTCAATATTCTCTTTGGATGTCCATGATTATTTTTCTTGGTATCGTTTTTCTACCGATACCGATCTAAAAAATCAAAATAGCCTGCCATATACTGCGTTACTACTCTAACTACAACGATAAACTTTTTTTTCGTAGCAATTACCCAACACGCAAATGATGTATTGTTTATAGTCAGAAAACATGGATTATACAGATCATAAATCGTTGTTCTTATACCAAAACTTGCGCAACTGCGTCCAAATTAACAAACCCTTTCATTTTTTAACATAAGAAAAGACAGCCTAAAATTTGAGCTGTCTCGACTGGTAATATTATGTTAAAATAAAGACCGGACTAGCACGAACTAGTCCGATTAACTGAATACAGGAGGTGATACCTTGAAGTTTCGTTTCTCGCTCGAAATAGAAGGAACGGTACTTATTAAGGTAATGGCGCTTTTGACTTTTATCCTTAAAGTGATGTTCACCTAATGCATTCAACCGAAACGTCCTGTTCTCCGCAGGGCGTTTTTGGTTTATATAGTATATGTTCATTATATGCGATTTCATACGTATTGTAAACTGCCATAACATATACGTAAAATAAGTCTTTTAGTTCATTAATTCTTTCTTTAATTGTTTTATATTTGTGTTAAGTACAAATTACTTTTTCTTTTGTCTCATTTACATTTCATTATGAGTCAATTCGAAGTATCTTTAAAAAGTTTATAGTCTGTTGTGCATTATTATTTACATTTCATTATGAGCCAATTCGAAGTAAGATACGAGGCGTAATTTGCCGTATCAATGCCAACATTTACATTTCATTATGAGCCAATTCGAAGTTGTCCCTGTCGTGTGATCTCCTAATCTCGTTACCGCATTTACATTTCATTATGAGCCAATTCGAAGTGTTATTGAGGGCGGACAAGCAGGCGCATTACAGGAATTTACATTTCATTATGAGCCAATTCGAAGTTGACCTGATTTTTGCTTGATACCTCGATTGTATAAAAATTTACATTTCATTATGAGCCAATTCGAAGTTTATCTAGTGAATTGCGTAAATATTGCATGGTGAAATTTACATTTCATTATGAGCCAATTCGAAGTTTAACAATCTTTGCGCGTAAAACTAACCTGTATTCATTTACATTTCATTATGAGCCAATTCGAAGTCTAACCGCTGTTGCCGTAGAACTGCTGTAAAGACCATTTACATTTCATTATGAGCCAATTCGAAGTTCAATGATTTCGCTACAAAGCCAATCATGGCAATCCAATTTACATTTCATTATGAGCCAATTCGAAGTTAAATACATGATTGATTACGATGCAAATAATTACTTATTTACATTTCATTATGAGCCAATTCGAAGTAGCGACTACTCCATAGATGTCATTAGGTTTATCACCATTTACATTTCATTATGAGCCAATTCGAAGTAAACAAGTTCTCAATCCTCATTAATTGATTTTTACCGATTTACATTTCATTATGAGCCAATTCGAAGTAAAAGATGCTAAAAACTTAAAACTTATACCTAGCAAATTTACATTTCATTATGAGCCAATTCGAAGTATCTAATCTCCTTGACTGCTTCTTTAACATCCGCAAATTTACATTTCATTATGAGCCAATTCGAAGTTAAGAGCACCTAAGATGCAAAAAACATATTACTGCACATTTACATTTCATTATGAGCCAATTCGAAGTAAATTAGCGATGAAACAATAGATTTAGCGGTACAAATTTACATTTCATTATGAGCCAATTCGAAGTAAGAGCAATGAAATTATAAGAGGTGTTCATGATGAAATTTACATTTCATTATGAGCCAATTCGAAGTAAATGATAGGTGTCCCATTCCTGCCAGAAGTACCGATTTACATTTCATTATGAGCCAATTCGAAGTACGTGAACAACGCTTCACACGTATTTTCTCGAATCTCCATTTACATTTCATTATGAGCCAATTCGAAGTGGGATATTTGGTCAGATATAGTGATGATTATATTTCAATTTACATTTCATTATGAGCCAATTCGAAGTTCTATAACTTCTATTTTTCCATCAGTGTAATGTGAATTTACATTTCATTATGAGCCAATTCGAAGTGCTATATTCTCAGCCTCATCGCAAAGAACTTTCACATTTACATTTCATTATGAGCCAATTCGAAGTTAAAGTCATGCGGAAGATCGCAAGCATAAATTTAAATTTACATTTCATTATGAGCCAATTCGAAGTCGACAGGCTAAAAAGCACATCAAAAGTGATTACGTTTATTTACATTTCATTATGAGCCAATTCGAAGTCTTTGCCCTCACGAAGCCTTATTTATCAATACCAAAATCATTATTTTCTGTCTATCTATTATTATATATCATATTTATCCATAAATCTGCAAAAATATTTTCTGGCAAACCGTCCGCAGGCCATTGATTCTCTCGCTTTGTCCATGTCTGTCGTACCCCCGCCTTTTTTACAGTATCGGAGGTCGACAGATCAGATGAAGTTTGATGTTTTATCTTCTTCCTGCACCACGAACTCTTTCTTCATCCATATATTATTTCTCCCTCTAAAGATGATGCAAGAATCGATACCTTCTCGTAATTGTTCCCGCACTTCTGCTTTTAAAGAAAGCAGCTGACTTTCTGAAAGCTCACCTTCAAAGACGGAATTTTGAATATGGGTTAAATATTTTTTACAGGTTTTAAAAACACGGCGCAAAATTTTTGGGCCTTCTTTATCCAGTTTTATATCATAGACCAATACCATATACATAAAATCACCACCAGATTCTAAATGCTTTATAAGTATCCGCACCCATCACATGCTTAATCAATTTGTAGACTTCCAAACGGATCAGATGCTGATAGGAAACTTCCCGATTAAGCGTCCTATGTTTGATACTTGTTTTTAATTTTTCATCCAGAGCCTCCATAATCTTTTTCGCAACTGAATCTTTCATGCGAATGCAATCTACATCTTTATCGAAATCCGATTCATCGATAATTTTCTTATTTAACAAAGAAAAGATCAATCGATCCGCAAGTAACGGTTTGAAAATTTCTGCAATATCTAAGGCCAAAGAAAACCGCTTAACAGATGGCTCATGCAGATAGCTGATGGTCGGATTCGCCTGCGTCTTATATATTTCACTCAGTACCTTGGTATAAATCACGGAATTCACAAACGATATCAACGTATTCACCATATTATCCGGCGGCCGTTTCGTACGTTTTTCGAAATCGATCTCCGCGTCGATAATCGTATCCCAGGCACTATAATAAATTTTTCTGATATTGCCCTCAATTCCCATGAGCTCCTGTACATCCTTACAATACGGAATATGTGTACTCAGCGTTTTTATGTCCTCCATATAAGAAGACAAATCTTTGCCACGGGCATTATAATAACGTAAATTTCTATAGATATTATCATAGGCGCCAGAAATGAATTCTCTTGCGATCTCCATTCTTTTTTCCAAATCAGTGTAATGCTCTACTTGCTTAACGAGAAGCGAACCTGACACATATTTCTCTCTTGGACAAAAACTGCCCGTATAAAACTCATAATAATTGAAAAAATGCACCGTCACACCATTTTGCGCCAAAAAGTCGAGCAATTTCGTATTCAGCGTCATTTCAGAAAAAATATAAATATCCTTTACACGCTCGATCGGAATATCTTTATGCATGCCATCCTCACGACATAGTTGAAGGGAATTATCTTTACGCTTGATTTGACCATTTGAAAAAACATAATAAGATTGCTTCATTTGAACTGCCCCATTTCAACATAATTTAAATATAGCAAAACTCATAATACGCACACGATTTACAGGCTGGTTTATCAATCGTTGCCGGCAAAGTTTCTGCCAGCAGCGCTTCCTTGATCAATTCCAGATTGTGCGCAACCATTTTTATATCGTCTTCCGTCAGAAAAACTTCCTCCGTCAGATGCTCTTTCGGCACGGCCAAAACACCCTGCACATCTTTTAAACCATGCTTATGCAATACATAAAGATAATATTTAATTTGCTGAATTGCCATCTGTTTTTCTTTCTGGCTTTTCTTTACCTCGTACACAATGCCATTATGAATGTAATCGATATTAATACAATCATCCACTAAAATATGCTTGCGTTCGCGGCTATACGAAGTCTCATCGATGATTTTGCCGATCTGTACGCGCTCGCTTTCATCTTCAAGGCTAATATCTCTTGCGTAAAGCCACATCTTGCGCTTACATAAAAAATAATACGAATAGATGACACCTGTGACCTGTTTCATTTTCTCACCTCAGAAATATTGATCCGCTTTATCTTCTTTTTCTAAACAAAGCCCTTGCCCTGATAAATCTGTAAAATCATAAAGTCTCCTGCAGCGATGAATGCCGAGCCATTTGATTTGTTCGATTGGGTATTGATCAATTGCTCCCTTGCTTTTTGGGGCTTTTAATAGATTTGCATTTAACGACAAGGTATACTGCAATAGATCATTTTCAGCCTTCATCCGCGTTTTTATATCATATTTCTTCTTTTCTTTGATGATTTCGATATAGTTTTGCACATCGTCATTTTGATAGAATTTATCCGGCAAAACTGTAACACTTTGAATATTGCGAAACTGTTGATGTGCTGTTTCAGCATCAATCGTGGATGGCGATAAATCATGTAATGTTTTTAAACATGCTTCAATTTTTTTATAATACTCGGTATCTTTCACTCTGGCAATATCATATACGGCATTGACATACGCAAATTTTTCTGTTTCTAAAAAGTAACGATTGTTATATTTTTGCAGATCATCTACCGAAAACTGATAGATATCCCTATACGGATAAACTCTCCCAAGGCCATTTCCTGTATTATAAATATATACATTGGGGCTAAGTCCACGATAATTGCGTTTACGATAGCACCGCCCCATTCTTTGGAGCAAACTATCGGCCGGGCACATTTCCGTAAACAATACATCAAAATCAATATCCAAGCTCGCTTCTACGATCTGCGTACTAATCCAAATTCCGGTTTCATCGCTATCCGAGAACTCCATGATTTCATTTTCTAACTGTTTTCTATCTTTGCGCGTAAACCTGCTATGCAATAATTTCACATAATCGATTCGATCTTTTAAGCGCTCATATACAGCTTGCGCCTTTCCTACTGTATTGCATAAAACCAATACTTTTTTATCTTGTGCATCTTCAAGAATCTTTTCATCATCAAAATCCGCCGCTTCGATAAAAGCAATTTTATGCCGTTTATCATATTCGCCTTGAAATGGCGTCTCAGGCATTTCAAAAGGAATTTCTTGCTGCGTCAGAAAATGCTGCAAGACCGGTGGAAACGTTGCCGTAATAATCGCAAACTTTCCGCCAAGTGCATGAATAATCTTCAACCCATAGATGATATACGCCAAAATCTCTGCCGAATACATTTGAATTTCATCAATGATCACTTTTGAATACTTTAAAGTAGCCGGCACGATTTCACTGCCCATTGCTTTAAATACAAACCAAAATAACTGATCGACTGTACAAATCGTCAACGGATACGCTAATAATTTTGCTTTTTCCCTGCGAACCAATGGATCTTCCATTGCAGCATGCCCTGTATCCTGCTTTGAGAAATAATAAGCTAATAAATCGGAATGCAATAAAGTAATCTTATCTTCATCATACTGATATTGATGACTTTGTTTTCCACTGATCCGTTCATAAATTGCATTGATCGATACCTTTAATGGTAAAGTATAAAAAGCCTTACTACCGTCCAGCCAAAATAATGCCGCTTCTGTTTTTCCGCTACCCGTAGCTGCGCGTACGACTAAATTTTTATCCTTTCTATGTAACATATAGTCTTGTACCGGACGCAGTACCTTCCATTGGTTTTGAATCACGTTGGTCAACGTCCCCTTTGGCAAAGGCTCTATTTCAATCTGCGCATGATTTTTTCCACTCGCTGCATAGTCGAGTTTATTGAGCATGCCTTTTACGACAATATACTTCAGCCATTTCGCATGTGCTTCGGCCTTGGTCATACTCCCTTGATTGCTTGCATTGTTGGTAAATTCGGTAATCAGATAGCCTAAATCCAAATAATCCGTATTTTTATAGAAAACACGCGCTTTATCATATGAATAGGATTCCGGTAAATATCGGTCAATATATCTGCCAAAATCACTTTCTGTATAAAAATCCGCTCTGGTGTGATGATTATAAATCGCTGTAACTACAACATCGATATCTTCCCCATGTTGTTCTTCTAATTCCTCCGGATTCATATATGCCGCACTTAGAAAACCATGCGGGATTTCTTCATCTCCCGAAGGAACATATTCCTCATACACCCGCCCAGCTGCCTTATGTATTTTATATTGAAACAACGCGTTCAGCTTGCCCAAATCGTGATAAAACGCCGCCAACTCAATAAACGCTTTTTCTTCTTTACTAAACTGCGCACCATATAGACGTAAAAATTTTTTCCATAAACTCAGCAAGTCGTCCGTGTGCTCTTTCACGGTTTGTATCGGCTTCGATTTTGCTAGATACTCCATCGTTTTCCCCTCCATATTGAAAGAAGGACAAGTTCTTATGAAATTCAGAACTTGTCCTTACTCTATGCGAAAAACACGCCGTCTGCGGCCTGCGTATCCTCTGCATACCATGCACCTTTGGCTAAAACATGACCTTTGGCTACATGACTTACTTCAATTTTTTTATCCCATTGCCGCAATCCCGTATTGGGATTTATACAAAAGACTTTATTTAATTTATACTTAGACCCCAATTTACCAATCATTTTTTTGTGTATCCCATCCATCGGTACATAAGCATCATATCGAAGCTCAATTCTGCTGCATTCTTTAATTGCAACGATCTCTACCTCATCAATGCATAACAAATCCTCATGCCTGCCCAGCGCAGGATAAACAACAGGATGGAGCAAACCTTGCAGTATCATCTCTAAATCGGCTTCATCCTTCGGACGAATATGCAATAACAGCTTCATATCGGTGAGCAACTCAATATTGCCCGGGCCGATATTGATCCCATCCAACTTATCGCCATTTTTTACTGCAGCCTGATGACGCGTTTTATCATAGGTGATACCGAATGCATACTTTGTATACATCTCACTCACAGCACTATGATAACAGCCCTGTATACTGACATCCATCCGATGATATTCCGTAAATCCGCACACCGTATGGATCATCCCAATCACCGTGGAATACGGCGGCAGGGGATAAGATTCCTTGATCTGAAAACTCGTGGGTTTGCGATAATTTACCAGCTGCTGTGAGCAGACCAGACGAATCACCCTATTCATAATAAGCATCCACTTCATGTTTTAATGCAGTAAATACTTCTGTCACAGACCCCGGATTTAGCGTTTCATGAATCTCCTGATCATTGGCAAGCATACCTTCCATGTACCCGATCAGCGTATGTGCTTTCGTATCATCATTACCATCCCTGAGCTGTTTTATCGCGCCTACGTTGAGTCTCATCTCTTGCAATTTTAAACGATTTTCAAAATAAGGATTTTTACGTTGATACACACCACCGATGACAAAAATTGGATTTAAATTTTCGCGGCGCCCTTTAATATCCCGATACAAAAATTGAACCGTATCCAGGAAATCCTTTATGCGTTTGGCTTTTTCGCCTTTTTCCAAATCAATTGAACCGTCAATGCCGACCCGATCCAAATCTACCGTAATCGTATATGCGTAAATGGACTTATGAATTTCACTCTGCGCAATTGCATTTTCTAATTTATCACGTGAGGCCAATCCCATATTCGTTAGATAATCCAAATCACCGCGGTACGCTTCTAACGCAATCGCATTACTCAGGCGTACAACTGCCGACCGTTTATTTGAGCCGCCTTTTTCATTTTCTGTTTTGGCTGAGGTTTTTAAATATCCAAACAAATCAACTTCCGGATATTCTGCAATGGTAGCTTCCGGAGCAAATTGCACAACCTTGTTTTGCGCTGTTACCGGTGTATTGTCCCAGCCGAGCTGCTGCATCATATTATAGCGAAGTGCCTGTCTGGAGATATACGTATATTGTTTTCGATCATCGCGTCCTAATTTTTTCAGCACCGTAATATTGCCAAAACCCTCACCATAATTTGCACTTTCTGCTTCAAAAAGAATGCTCAATGTTAATCCGTTTCTAGCCATTTTTACGCCTCCTCAACTTTTTCTTCGCTAACTTTGTCTTCATTTATGTACTTTTCATTTTTCAATCCAAGGATAAATGCATAGCCCAAATACTGCAGTTCATCCTCTGACGAAAATGTTTTCAAAAAGACTTGTGGAATTGGTACACTTACACTTGAATACATTCTAAACACTAAATTCCAAAACTGTTCGCGATCATTCACTTGCAAAGCATTTAACAGCTGATATACAAAACCTCGTAGTTTATTATCTGCATCCTGCGCTCTTGTTTTTTCGCCACAAATCAAATTTCTTAAATCTCGTCCACGATAAAATGCATTATTCGCACTTTCTTTTCCCATTTTCGTCCCCCCTGACATCTCGATTTGAATATCAAGCACATGCTTTAAATATATCGTCTGCGTATTTTCCTTTAAAGAGCTTTTTAATACACGATTGAGCAACTCATATTGATTGGTCCGATCAAAAATATTTTGTATGACAGCTTGGTAAAGATTCAGCCATACTTTAGGACTTATCTCGATAGAAATCCCCTGGATCTTGGTTAAATTTCTTTGGCACTGTTTTAAAATTTCAAGTATGTCTTTAGCGATAATATTAAATTTATAACGATCCGTAGTTTTATCCCGCACAATCACCTGAATATTATTTTGCTCTTTGGTCTTTTCTTCAAGGATTTCCTGCACAATACGATTTAAAATCAGTTGATACGTTTCATTTTCCTGATTGGAATTTTTTATTTTATGCTTACTCTCAAGACTACTGTTCGTATCTACCAACTGCTCTACACTCGTATTTGTATTCACGAAAACAAGATTTCTCCCCAAGGCTTGGAATCCAAGCGGCGCCAACGAATAGACAAACGCACATAACGGACAAATGTATGCGTCCGGCTTATAATCCCAAAACGGTGACTTCTTCCGGCTCATATCATCTACACTGTCATTCAAAAAAGAAATATCCATCGTTTTGGGCAGCAAAACATCACATTCGATACACGACTTCGCTTTTTTATTTTTCACAGGTTTGCAGTCTCTCAAATACTCCTTTAATGGTGCAACAAAATCCTTGTCATACACATCATGCATATTCTTTTTTGAATTGCTCGTATTCAAAAACGCTTTATTTGACCAAATCGAATTAATCCTTGCATAAATAATATCCTTCATTAAAAAAGTTTCTTGCACTTTATCCTCTGATAAAAGTTCTTTTAACTTACAAAGTTGTTCACACTTTTCCCGATAGTCTTTTAGCTCCTTAATCTCTTTACACAACGCAGCCAACTCAATGTTATAGCCTTGTTCCGCCAAAATCGTGCAGGCGCTAAAATAACTATTACGTACCAAACCGGTATTATTTAATACATATTTATATTTAGCATCTAACAGTTTCTTGATTTCTTTGCTTTCCTCTGCAAGATACTTATCTGTAAGCGACTTCACACTATCCATCTCTGCACAAATCCGCGTGAAATTGGCATCCTCACGAAACTTTTTAATATGCGCCTCGATATAAGCCTGAGCAAGATCATGCGACAATAAAAAATCACGCGCGACACTTAGCGAATTTCCGTCAATTTTATAATCTTCGTCCGCCCTCGCATCCATGTGCTCCAGTAAATAACGAAAACCAACAATCCCTGCATTAAATAAAAATGCATTGACCTCTAATTTGACAAACGCTTCGTCCATTCTCCCACCTCCTTAAGCCAGGATCTCAAACATTCCAAAGCCTTGACTTCTTCTTGAACCAATACCTGCATGATAAAGGAAATTGAGCAGCTCCGGCTGTCCCGTCAATTTATATACACCTAAACTCACATCAATATGGTAATCAAACGCCGTAACGACTGTTTTTTTCGGTATAACAGGGACAATCGTAAAACCATGCACCAAATTCTCATCCATAGCAAAAATACTAAGCTGTGCTTGTACAATTTTTTTCGCTGTTTCGGCGAAATCATCACAAGTACAATCCACGTATCGATCAATATTCGTCTCACGATTATGCTCACGCAGTACCATTGGACTGAGCATTTTTATCACAAATTCATTTTTATGTACCTTTTGTTCCGGAAGTAACCTTATACTCTTCATTTGCATATGATTTTGATTCTTTAGTGGAAACGTTTTCTTTTTATTCTTTATCATTGCATTGTAAAGCAGCATCATTTCCTTTGCATCTGCACTGCTTAAAGTAAGACTAATCAAATTGCCACCAAGCTGAATCGTGTCTCCCACAAACTTCGGATGATTCATCCTCACGCCAAATGTAAATTTTTTCGCTATACTGTCGCGATCTTTGTAAAACTCCTGAAAAAATTCTTCTCCACAATCACTTAGATTGTTTTTAATAAACGATACAAACACCGGACGAAAATCCTTCGCCAATTCCGGCTTCGCCAATTCCAAACTCACAACCATTCGCAAATACATCACCTCCTAAATTTAAAATACAATATTATCTTACATTTCAAATAATATCATATTTTGATAAAAATAAACACAGAGATAAGAAAATTCTTACATTAATGCTATTTCATTTTTCCTATCACTTTTACATCTTCTATGAGCAAACCAATATCCCCATCACTCTGCAAATTCCTATTCGCATCAAACAGCTCGTATTGCTTAACTGCCAATTCTTTTGCTATCTCCGCTGATACTTTTCCCGCATTTTCCAGCACCTGCCTATTGGTAAATTGTAAAAACGCATTTAACTTGGCTTCCCAATCTGCCATATGCATGGGAATATGCTGCTTTGCCTGATCATCCGCATAATCCAGGTACATTACCACAATACGATTTAACGCTTCAATTTCTTCTTGTGTTAGATAATTTTTCGCTATATCGATATCACCTTTACGAACTTTTGCTCCTTTAAAAGAGGTAAGTCCCATATTGGGTTTTGTCGCATCAGCACGTTCTGCAATCAGTTCAGCCGCAGTATGTCCATGTACGCTATAATGCATTTTATTCTGCACCGTTTGAAAAAATCGCTTTGTACTTTCCAGCTTTGCATCATAGTCAATGGAGGTTTTATAGATTTCTGCAATTTTTTGATAAAACCGCTGTTCTGACGCACGAATATCTTTAATTCGTTCAAGCAACTCATCAAAATAATCAATTCCAAATACCTGCGGATTTTTTAGCCGTTCATCATTCATCGCAAAACCTTTTTTGCTGTACTCTGTCAATATACTTGATGCCCAATTGCGAAAATGCATTCCAACGTTAGAACGAACTCGATAACCAATCGCTAAAACCATTTGAAAATTATAATGTTTGATATTACGTTTGATCTGTCTATTTCCCTCATTTTGAACTTGTAAGTATTCCTTACAAGTTGCATCCTCAAATAATTCGCCATCCGCATAAATATTTTTTATATGTAACGTTATATTCTGTGAAGATGTTTGATACAATTCAGCCAAACTTTTCTGCGACAACCAGATCGTATCACCTTCAAAATAAACATCGAGTTTCGTATCACCTTTTTCATTCTGATAAATAAGAATTTTGCCCAATACATCCTGCATAAACATACCTCCTGCTCACTAAAAAACAACGTAATAGTTTTCATCTCACTGAATTGTAGTAAATCTATCTCCATTCATTGTTATACATCTTGCTTCTAACACTTAAACTTCCAAACAACTTCCTATTAACTCCACATTTCCCTATAAAAAATAAAGTTCCTGCCAAAGTAATACATAAATTAGCAGAAACTACACCTATCCATATATATCCTCAATCCATAAATCTCGCTTCAAGTCCAGCATAAAACCCATATCTATAGGCGGAATCATTTGTTAAATAATCATAATCTTCAAGTTTTTCTATCAAATCTTTCCTATCTTTCAATGCCACATGGATTTCCTGAAAGATTTCACCGGCTGCATCATTTGTAACATATCCATTAAGTTGGTTCGCAATCGATAACATTTGCATAAACTTTCCTAAATTATACATGCATAAGTTAAAGCATATACCCCCTGTCTTATCACCTTTTTCATTTAAAAATTTTCCTACACTTTCAACCATCTTAAATTCTGCATTAGTTTCTCTTAGTAACGGAACCCTGAGTAATAATTCTTGAATTCTCTCGATTTCACGCTTATCGATATTGCTTGTATCTAACATGACGAATCCCCCTTATTATTCTTTTTCCAATTACCCAATACTCTTCAATAACTCCACAAGATAATATTCAACTTTTACAGTTATTATATATCTTTTGTAGTTATATTTCAATATCTTCTATCGTTATTTTTATAAAAAATTTGTTTTTTTATATCGTTAATGCTAATATATTATCTATAGAAGTTATCCAGGAGGCTATTATGATTAATATAAAAGTTGCAGAACTAATGGGAAAACACAAATTAACCAGAAAAGCCTTGTCTGAAATGACCGGCATACGACCTAATACTATTTCCGCACTTTGGAGCGGAAATATAAAACGCTTAGAAATTCATCAAATCGATAAACTATGTACTGCTTTGAATTGTCAACCATCAGACTTGATGGAATATATACCGGATGATAAAACAAATACAATTGATCAATGATTATATTTTTAAAAATCAATAAAATAAAACTTCCTATTTAGGTAATAACCATTTAAATGCTCACCTAGTTAGGAAGTTTTTCTTTTTCTATCAATACTAACAATAAAATTTGAATTAGTGAACTTCGCTAAGTTAATTTTTTATTTATTTGATTAGGAAAACAAACTGATAACATCATCATTTCTTATAGAAAGAAACTGATACACGTGAAAAAATAAAATGTGCTATACAAGTTTAGACATTAAGCACATACACAAAATATACAGCATGTACATTTTCTTCCGCAAAAAACTTAGGATAATCTCTTAAAGCCATCAAAGAACTTACTCCGTCAATAGCACAAAAATAGAATCGACTTTATCTCACAATAGAAGGGAGAAAAATTTATGGATTTCACAAAAATAGACGATTTGCAGTCCAAACTTAAAGCAATGCGTCCGCTAAATCCAGCAGAGCTGAGTCGCCTTCGCAACGATTTTATCATTGAGAACACTTACAATTCAAATGCTATAGAAGGCAACACCTTAACCTTACGCGAAACAGCACTGATTTTACAGGAAGGTATCACAATCGCAGAAAAACCAGTCAAGGAACATTTGGAAGTGATTGGACATAAGGATGCATTTGAATATATTCTCACGCTTGCAGACAGCCAAACATTGCTTACAGAAAAAGTTATCCAAGTTATTCACTCACTTGTCCTGATTAGCGATGCCTCAAGTCGCGGTATTTATCGCCGTCTTCCCGTGACAATCATGGGGGCAATGCATACCCCACCCCAACCCGATCTGATTCCTGTGCAAATGGAACAGTTGCTTGCTGACTACACTTCCAGCCAAGGTAAACATATTATTGAAACCCTCGCCGAATTTCATTTGCGTTTTGAAGGCATACACCCTTTCATTGATGGGAACGGAAGAACAGGACGCTTAATATTGAATTTGGAACTTATTAAAGCTGGCCTGTTGCCAATCAATATAAAGTTTGCTGATCGCCGCAAATATTACGAATGCTTTGATTGTTATTATGGAGCATCAAAATCAGCAAAAACATTGATAGAATTGATTATACATTATGAAATTGAAGAAATAGAAAAATATCTAAACATTTTAATTTGAAATGAGTTGTCAGATTAAGCGGTATACATACACTTAAAATTTGTGTACGCTTTTTCGTTATATTTTTACTGTCGGAATGCGTACTTGTACAATTTAGCTGAATTTTTCTGCGACAACTATGTCAAGTTACTTTCAAAATAAAACTTCCTATTAGGTAGGAGCCATTTAACTGCTCACCTAATAGGAAGTTTTTCTTTTTTATCTTATAGATACTAAAATTTCATTGTCCATCCTTTTTATGCTAATTGATCCAATCTACGATCATAACTTCATCAAAGCTGCTATCCGCAATACTCAATCCTAATGAAATTAATTCATCCTGGCTATACACCAGTACCATTTGATTCAGCTTAGCTAACATCAACATTACAGCAATACCAATTCGTTTATTTCCATCAATGAATCCATGATTGTTAATCAGTGAATGTGCCATAATCGCAATTTTTTCTTCATCTGTCTTATATAAATCAATCCCGTCAAAAGTTGCCATTGCCCCAAGCCTAGCACTTTCAATCAATCCTTTATCCCGAATGCCGAGGTTTCCGCCAATTTTGACAATTAATGTTCATGCAATGATCAACATTAATATTTTCATTATTGTGCTAACTCCAAAAATGCTTCTTTATTTTCTTCTATAACATTATCCATCATTTGTTCTATTTCTTTACGCTGTTTTTTATCCTCGGGTAACGATTGAAAGTCCTGTAATAAATTTTCTACTAATACCATTTTTACCCCTCCAGCATTACTTGTATTATATCCTAAAAATCAACCAATGAACATATAGCACTAAAATTCATACGTCCAATAAAAAAACACTTATATTTTTATTTCCGCACCATCAATCAACAACTTCTCTACACGCCTACATAAAAACCATATTCAGACACGGAATTACTTGTCAAATTATCAACTAAGTGAAAAAGATCATAAAGAAAAAATTTGCGAAGATAAAAACTTTCTATTGTAACACCTACACCAATTATAACTAATTTTTCTTTTTCTACAATAAAAAAGAGTGAAGGTTACTCTCCACTCATAAGGATAATTAATACTTAATACAAGCTAATAATGCTACGTTACGAGGGCGGATAGAGCGAAGATAATCACTTGAAAGATTATCAACTGCAGTTGAATTATTCCACTGCCCTAATACAGCTGATTTATTTTCAGCAGCTTCATAACCGAATTTTGCTAAATCATTGTTTTTCCAGTCTATTGATCCCAAAACATGTTGCTGATCATCATCAACAAGTACTTGTGTTGAAATTTGATTACTTCCAAACTCTCTACTAACGTCTACCCCACGTCGATCATCAAATCCACGAACGAATTCGCCACGCAAATCAGGTAAATTAAACGTAGAGTTACCGTCGCCTTCACCAAAAATTATGCCTATCGCACTAAATAAATCTGCATAATCTGCTCTGGAAATTGCTGAACCATCAGCCCTCAACCAACCTTTCGGTGCACTTGCCATCGCAAAATATTGCACAGCGCCTGCTGGCAAATTACACGGCATTTCCGGGATTACACTCTTATGAAACTTTCCGTTACACCCCAGCATCGCTAATTTTCCCGTATCCTCTTCACCATGAGATACTACAATAATTTCTTCATTTACGTTTACTGTTCTTGCCATAATAAAATTCCTCCTAAAATTAATATTTAATACAAGCTAATAATGCTACATTACGCGGGCGAGTAATACCGAAGTTGTATTTAAAAGGATTCTCTATTACCGATTGATAAGAAGTAGCTGGATTATAAAGCGCATTATTTAAACCATCATATTCGGAAATCGATACAGGATTATCTAGACCAACACGTTGGTTCATTATTACATTAGTAGTATCGTCTGCGCTTATAAAGCTAGTAATGGTTAATTGGGAAAGGCTTGGATCATTTACAGATAATGATCCCTTCTGCGCACTACCAAATAAACGTCCTGTATCAACCTCGCGTCCATCATCAAATCCACGAACAAACTCACCGCGTAAATCTGGTAAATTAAAAGTAGTACTACCATCACCAGCACCAAAAATAGTACCTACTGCAGTAAATAAATTAGCATAGACAGTTCTAGAAACTGCTGAGCCGTCGGCTTTTAACCAACCTTCTGGAGCTATTTTACGTGCAAAATACTCAACCGCCCCTGTGGGAACCGCATAAATAGAACAAGCTGAAATAATATCATTGACAGTTTTTCCTTCGATAGTATTTGCATTATCCGCACTAAGTACATCTACTTGAATAGCTACATCTTTCGATCCGTCAAAGCTTGTACTCCCCGTTGCATCTCCTTCTAAAGAGATTTTTCTTGCGGTTGTCAATTTGTCTGCAGTTTCTGCAACAACAGCAGTCGCAGCGTCTACAATCTTGTCCTCTTTTAAGGCTCTAAGATTTTCTCTGATATCTTCCCTTGATACTTTAATATCAATATCCTCTGGTAAATCTGAATTGTAAGACATAATAAAATTCCTCCTAAAATTAATATTTAATACAAGCTAATAATGCTACGTTACGCGGGCGGGTTTCTTTATCACCATATTCAAATGTAGTCACAGGTAAAGCTTCACCATCAGGCGTGACACCATATTCATTCGAATATGTTTTCCCCCAAAGACCTAGGTCTTTAAAAACAATGTCATTCCCTGCGATCCCCGTTTCTGTTCTTAATTTATGAGAATGTTTTTGAATAGCATCAAATTGAGAAGAGCCAAATACCCGATCATTATCTATTCCGCGCCCTTCATCAAGTCCACGAATAAATTCACCACGCAGATCAGGTAAATTAAACGTAGTTTTATCATCACCTGTCCCAAAAGAAGTACCCACCATATTATACAAATCAGCAAACACATCTCTCGATACTTCGCGACCATCGCACAATAACCAACCTTCTGGTGGGAACTGCCTTGCAAAATAGTTAACTGTTCCTACTGGATTTTTTTCGTTACAACAACACATAAAAAATTCCTCCTAATTTTTCATTAAGGCCCAATATATACTAAATCCTCTTCTTTCTAATCTATTTTGTTTCGTATATCGGGCCTCACCTACATACATTCCTTTAAGATCTGTTTTTAAACACATAATTTAAATTTATTTTTATTTATCGATAATTTCTAACCATCACCAGCCAAAGGATTATACATAAAGTTAGCTTTTAACAACGTTTGCATCATATCACGATGTTTGTATGTCCGGGTGGTTTTCGAAACGTGACAAAACGTCTGTCAGAAAACCTTATCAACAGTGCATGTTTGGTCGTCATTATTTCTGCAGTTTTTATTACAGTCTACGCACATTGCGACATTCCATTTAGGCATAAAAAAACGCCCCGAAGGGCGTATGATTAGTCTGTTATTAATTTAAATTTCTGTTTTGATTAATTCATTTTTTATCCATGCCGTGTATTTATCAAATAAGTATCAAAGACCTGAAGATGATATAACAGCAACAAAACCACAATTTGCACTATTAATTAAACATAGAATATTTAACGCTGGTAAGTTTATTGTCAGAAACTACTCCAAATTCGTTTTTGGCAACTATCCGGAATTGCCGGATAGTTCAACTGTGCATGTATGTATAAAATCAACAAAACTGTCAATACTATAAATGACCGATAAATGTTTTTCATAAAATCTCATTCCTTCTCTTACATAAGACCGCTCATTGTAGCGGTCTTATTTTTATTTATCCGGTCTTTTTCATTTATTACTTCTATTAGCATCAATCAGCATATATAAATTCGAAGTTTTCAGTTTCATATTTTCAAAAGATTTCTCGCCGACATTTACATTTCATTATGAGTCAATTCGAAGTTTACAATGATGTGTTGCTAGAACTTGAACATGCGCGCATTTACATTTCATTATGAGTCAATTCGAAGTGTTTTGGAGTAAAATAGTATCTTTATGTGAAAAAAATTTACATTTCATTATGAGTCAATTCGAAGTTTAGATAACTTAATCGAAAATGCATGTGAACATAGATTTACATTTCATTATGAGTCAATTCGAAGTCTTATCATGATATGTATTTGAGGGAAGGGGCATAAAAATTTACATTTCATTATGAGTCAATTCGAAGTCTCATCTAAAAGCTGCTGACCACCTTTATTACCATTATTTACATTTCATTATGAGTCAATTCGAAGTAACAAAAGAAAAGGCTGAATAAGCCTTATTTTTATGATTTACATTTCATTATGAGTCAATTCGAAGTTTCTAAGCTTTCGATATTATTGTACAAAATTTTGTACATTTACATTTCATTATGAGTCAATTCGAAGTCGCGAAGAATAATTATATATTTAGTCGAGTGATGTGAATTTACATTTCATTATGAGTCAATTCGAAGTTTAAGTACAAAAAAGAATTAATTCAAAGCAAAAAGAATTTACATTTCATTATGAGTCAATTCGAAGTGCCAATGCGAAGTATATCAAGTCACAGATGCAGAGACATTTACATTTCATTATGAGTCAATTCGAAGTGAACTTTTTTTGCATCGTCAACACTCTTAATCATAGCATTTACATTTCATTATGAGTCAATTCGAAGTATATTTAAGAGGTACAACAAACCCGGACCCGGATTCATTTACATTTCATTATGAGTCAATTCGAAGTTATTTTTATGCCCATATGCAAAGAGGGGAGGTGAAAATTTACATTTCATTATGAGTCAATTCGAAGTAAAATATCGAATCTATCGTATCAAATGCAGTGCGTGAATTTACATTTCATTATGAGTCAATTCGAAGTTTAATTTGGCTGGCATTATAAATCGAATCTTTCGTAATTTACATTTCATTATGAGTCAATTCGAAGTTCACCCCAATAATGCCACCTTCACCGTTCACAACAGAATTTACATTTCATTATGAGTCAATTCGAAGTGATGCATTAAAAGAGTATCCATTTGTATTCCTAACACATTTACATTTCATTATGAGTCAATTCGAAGTCGGCACAAAACCTTTAGGGATCGACAGTAATAAGCCTATTTACATTTCATTATGAGTCAATTCGAAGTGCATTGATTCCTTGTTTACTTAGCAAGTCCGTTTGAAATTTACATTTCATTATGAGTCAATTCGAAGTTAACATGCTTACATACTGAATGCTTAAGTAATCGTAAATTTACATTTCATTATGAGTCAATTCGAAGTAAGCCACAAAGACATCAATTGGAACGTGTGGAATAGATTTACATTTCATTATGAGTCAATTCGAAGTTCCAAATCCGCCCGTCAAACACTGTGATGGATCTATTATTTACATTTCATTATGAGTCAATTCGAAGTGTTCGGAGAATTCAAATTGAATACTATCGAAGAAGCATTTACATTTCATTATGAGTCAATTCGAAGTTGTGAGTTTCAACAGAGTTGGCATTTGGACAACGTAATTTACATTTCATTATGAGTCAATTCGAAGTCTGCTTTTCTATGTTTCCTCCCATACTTCTCAAATGCATTTACATTTCATTATGAGTCAATTCGAAGTATGGTCAGCTTCAACAATAATAACTAATTTTTCAGATTTACATTTCATTATGAGTCAATTCGAAGTAAAATCAATAAAAATTCAATGCGTTGCAACTGGTGCATTTACATTTCATTATGAGTCAATTCGAAGTCCGTACCTACACAACGCCTTATTTTTCAATATTAATTTCATCATTTTCTGTCTATCTACTATTATATATCATTTTTATATAGAAATCTTCAAAATAATTTTATTTCAATCACTCGTTATCCCAATAAATATCTGCATTTGCTCAGATCTGTCGTACCCCATATAAAATTGCATTTTTATAGGTCGACAGATCAAATAACATTTTAAGATCTATTGCTTTTATCGGTTTTCCGATAATTCATATACGTTTCATAAAAAACTTAAATTCTAAAATGAAAGACACAGCATAAAAGCTGTGTCTTCATTTTCATCTTTCAAATTTTCCACGAAGATATTGTTCTTGCCACTGGATATCTGCGTGTAATTCATGAGCGGCACGCAATGGCCAGTAAGGATCTCGGAGTAAATGCCGCCCTAAAAAAACGAAATCAATGCCTGATTTTATTATTTGTTCCGCTTGATGTGGTTCTGTAATTAATCCACCACCAATTACAGGCAATCCGGTATGTTGTTTAATCGTTGCGGCAAAAGCAATCTGATAGCCGGGATATGCTCTGACAGGTGCTGAAATGACTGCACCGGAACTTACATGAACAATGTCGATTCCCTTTGATTTTACCAAATTAATCATAACCGCTATATCTTCCGGTCTGTTACCTGCCGGATCATATTCTTCTGCAGAAACACGAACAAATATAGGATAATCAGCGGGAACGACCTCACGTACAGCTTCTAAAACTTCATCTAAGAAACGAGCCCTATTTTCCAGACTGCCACCATATTCATCCGTTCTTGTATTGGCTAATGGGGATAAAAACTGATTTATCAGATATCCATGTGCAGCATGAATTTCAATTGCATCAAAACCGGCAGCTAAAGCCCGTTTTGCGGCATTTTTAAATAATAGTACAGTTTGTTTAATTTCTTCTTTTGATAATGCATGTGGCATACGATGTTCTTCACTGAAAGCGATTGCCGAAGGAGCCACTGGCTCTAAAGCAGTTACTTCACTTTTTCGTCCAGCATGATTGAGCTGTATTGCCGCTTTTACTCCATAGCTATGTATCGCTCCCACAATTTTACCCAGTCCGTCAACTTGCTGGTCGTCCCATATTCCTAAATCCCTATCAGAAATACGCCCACGTTTTTCTACACCCGTTGCCTCCACAATAATCAGTCCGGTTTGACCTGCTGCCCTTGTAGCATAATGAACAATATGCCAATCATTAACCATACCATCTTGTGCAGAATACATACACATCGGCGGCATAACAATACGATTTTTAAGCTCCAAGTTTTTAATTTTAAATGGTGAAAATAGCATCTTTCATTACTCCCTTCAGCATTGAGGATATTTACTATTATGTAGTTTCGACTATAAAACAATTGATTCCTCTATCGTATTAAATAAAATATCATAGATTATTAAAATAAACACAGACAAAAAAATTTATGCCTGTGTTTATTTTGGATTTGATATGCTATATAATTTAACAATTCAAAAATATACTTAATTTTTCTGTGCTTTAATTTGCTCTAAAATTCCGGTTTCTGTAATTGTCTTAGACAAGGTTTCACCATCTAAGCTCCATTTTTCTTTTGATTCTTCTGAATTTAAATAGTTTACTTGCAAGCCTAAATTTTCTGCATTAATCTGAAATTCTGGATCAGCAACCATTTCCTTCAAGCCTTTTTCGAGTCTGGCTTTAATTGCCGGCGGTAATTCTTTTGGTGCTACTACGCCACACCAATTATTAAATATATTATCAATTCCTACTTCTTTAAAAGTTGGTATTTGTGCTAAGTCTGAGTCAACCAACCTCTTTTCACCCGTTGTAGCTAGTGCTATTAGTGCACCACTTTTAATTTGTTCTTTAACTATTGCTGGACTAACAAAACCAATCTGAACATGACCACCTAATAAAGCAGCAGTCACCTCACTATTTCCACGAAAAGAAACTTGTTTTAACGAAATTCCGGCAGATTTAGCAAAGGCTTCACCAAGAACATGCGATGGTGAGCCGATTCCTGGAATTCCACATTTTACTTCTTCTGGATGTTGTTTTACATAACTAATTAGGGCATTAATGTTTTGATAGGGCTGTTTTGCTGAAGTTACCATGATCTGCGGCAGAGAGGCAATTTGAGCAATTGGCTCTAAAGCAGTTGGGTAATGGTATTTTGTTGATCCATATAATGGCTGGATAATGACATCAATTGCGCTAATACCAATCGTATAACCGTCTGGACTAGCGTTCACTAGTTCATTCCAGCCAATTGTTCCAGCGCCCCCCGGCTTGTTAACAACAACTAAAGGCTGTCCTAAATATTTAGGTGCCATCTTTTCCAATGATCGAGCCATAAGATCCAATCCGCCACCAGCACTAAAAGGTACAATAATGGTAATAGGTCTATCTGGATAATTTTTTATTGCAGTTGTTGTTTGACTTTGCATATCCGTACATCCTCCCAGCAATATTGAAATAAGTACTCCCCCCGCGATTAGCGCAATAATACGTCTTTTCACTACACCATCTCCTATTTACATGTTCATAACTTCTTATATATTTTTTCTTCTCAATGTATCAACATACTCTACAATCTTTTATTAAACCTTCTAAAACCTACTATCCTTCTTACCTACATTTTTGCAACTCAAAATTTTCAGCATACTTATTTTTTCTGTGCTTTAATTTGTTCCAAAATACCTGTTTCTTTTATTGTCTTAGACAATTTTTCACCATCTTTGGACCATTTTTCTAATGAATCTTCGGAATTTAAATATTCTATCTGTAATCCTAATTTTTCAATGTTAATTTTAAATTCCGGATCTTCAATCATCTCTCTAAATCCAGTCTCTAGTCTAGATTTAACCTCTGGCGATAAACCTTTAGGCGCTGCTACACCATACCAAATATTTAATTCCATATCAAAGCCCAGCTCTTTAAAAGTTGGTATCTGTGCTAACTCGGAGTCAACTAACCTTTGTTCGCCAGTCATAGCCAATGCTCTCAAAGTACCATTTTTAATTTGTTCCTTAACTGTTGATGGGTTTACAAAAGCGATTTGCGTATGATTTCCTAATAAAGCAACGATTGCATCATTAACTCCACGAAATGGAACTTGTTCAAGGGTGATATCAGCAAATTTAGCAAACATTTCACCAGCAATATGTGATGACGATCCAATTCCTGCGTGTCCACATTTCAATTGACCGGGATGCTGTTTTGCATATTGAACAATTTCTTCTAAACTTTTCCATGGTTGTTCTGCTGGAACCACCATAATAAAAGGTAGATTTATGACTTGTGCAATAGGCTCTAAAGCAGTAGGGTAATGATATTTGGTTGTACCATATAATGGTTGTATCAATACATCTGTTGAGCTGGCTCCCAACGTATATCCATCTGAATTAGCAACAACCAATTCATTCCAGCCAATAGTTCCAGCCCCACCAGTTTTATTAACAACGATTAAAGGCTGTCCCAAATATTTAGGTGCCATTTTTTCCAAGGTTCTGGCTAAAAGATCTAATCCTCCCCCAGCACTAAAAGGTACAATCACTGTAATAGGTTTCGTAGGATACTTTTGTGTGGTACTTATCGTTTTACTTTGCATATCGGTACAACCTCCCATTAAAATTGAAATAAGGAATAACCCCGTTGCTAACGCAGTAATCCGTTTCTGCACTACACCATCTCCCTATAAATTTTTACATCTTTCATCTAATAATGTAAAAATAATACTATTTTTACATATAACTTCGCTAATAAATATCAATTTCCTTCCAAAAATTTTATTATTTTACATGCTATTGAAAATTCCATCATTTTAAAAATCTTAAGATAGTTTTTCTAAACACAAAAAAGGAACTAACCAAATCGGTTAGTTCCTACTTTAAAAATGATTAAATTATATTTACAAAATCAGCTTATTTTCTGCGATGATTTTGTTTCATTTAAGCCAACGGCTTGATTTATTTCTTCACGAGTAACTTCGCCTTTGGCAATCAATTCATCGATCCATTTTCCATGATGTGCATTTGCATATTTTGCGTGAATATTTCCTTTTTGCATACCACGCATGGAATCAGGATTTACAGAAGCTGCAAGATAGATATGTCCAATCGCTGCCGCAAATCCGAGTCCGGCAGCAATGCTATGCAATGGAACCATCCAAACCATAACTTCTTTGCTTAAATAATCATTGCCAATCCAAATCGCTAAACCAGTAGCAACCAAAAGAAGCCATATGACTGCTTGCAGGCTTATATTCATTTTTTCCCCACCATTATAGAAGGTTTGTTTTGGCATTCCAGATGGGTGAACGCCAATAAGCTCAGGTGGAAATTTTTGCATGAAAGTCATGTCATCTTTATCAAAACTGAATACTTCTTTCGCTAAAGTGACAAAACCTTTCCGTGCAATAAACATCCCTACTAAAGGTGTTGCAATGAATATGACTGCAAATACACGATGCATAATCTGCAATGTATGCGCACCAAATATATCATACAAGAAATGGAATGTATCCATATAGAGCGGCAAAGCGGTTAGAAATAACATGAGAAAGGAGAATGCATTCAGCCAATGACAGATAATAAAACCTTTTTCATGTCGTGGCACATACTTTTTATCAACCAACATGTCCATCGCCACCTTTCCCATTTTCATTGTTGTCTTTATGTCTCTTTGCAACAAATTTACTTAACGTGTACGCACCTGCACAACCGACAATAGCGGCAACACCTGCGACTTGTCCAATCGGACGAATAATGTCTTTCCAAACATTCATTGCAGTTGAGGTTTTCGGATCGGCAGGCAGTCCATAAACAGCTGGTTTATCGGTGAGAATATACATCATATTCGTCCCGCCGACTCCATTTGCATCAACGCCATAAAGCTGCGCATTTGGAAAATCTTTTTTCAGTTCCGTTAACCGTGTATTTGCTAAAGCAACCATTTTATCCCTTGGACCAAACTGAATCGCAGTAGGCGGACAAGTTTGCGCGCAAGAAGGTACCATGCCGTTTTCGATACGATCTGCACACATGTTACATTTCGTTGATTTATGTGTTGCTTCATCTATTTTTGGTACATCAAATGGACAATTGATTACACAATACCCGCATCCAACACATTTATCTTTATCAATCACTACAGCACCTGTAGCGGTTTTGCTGATTGCATCTTCCGGACAGCCCTTCAGGCAGGCAGGATTTTCACAATGCATACACTGCACTTTGATAAAATCCCAATGGAACTTCCCATTCTCAACGCGTTCATTCATTCTCACCAAGTTATAAGTTTTTGAACTGAAGTCTTTATGAGACTGATATGCACCATCAAATGGTGTAATTTCAGCGGGGAGATTCTTCCATTGTTTACAAGCTACCATACAGGCACGACAAGCAGTACATTTTGAGACATCATGCAGCATGGCCATTTGTTCTGCCATGTATACCACTCCTTTATCTTCGAAACTATACTATTATATTAAGAAAAGACCTTTTCTTTTTAATCCTTTTTCTTCTGCCAGCATATCTAAATGAACCGTAGCCCAATCGTTTAGATAAATTGGTTCCTTGCCTTCGTTTAAATAAGTTTTGCTATAAGAATGACATTCTTTACATACATCAATGCGCATTTCCGGCTCTGCTTTTGCTTCAAGAAGACGCAGTTTATTTAAATCGTCATTGTCGCAGTAAATACAGCCGATACGCTTATAATGCCAAGTCTCATGACAATGACTGCATACAAGATGACGTTCACGTCCCTGATTTTTCTTTTTAAGCTGAGCCAATGCCGGTAAGGAACCACAAACCGGACAATAATTGCGCTCCCACTCAAGATCTTTCTGCCATTCTTTCCGTTCATCTTCGATGGATTTCATTACATTGGAAACAGCCAGCCAAACAACATACCGCAAAGTACTTGCATTCAATTCTTTGTTTTCACAGAAACTCTGGATACTTTCCTCTTCCTGACAAAGAACATAACCAATCATTTCTGTAGCGGCATTGTTCGACAAATATTTATCTAGCGAGTGACAGGAGTCTTTTAAAGCTTTTGGAATATCTGCTTTTAACAAGCCTTCCAGTAATTTATGCATCATATGCTCTACTGGTTTACCTAAGGCTGCCTGTATTTCTGCATGCTGCAACAAAGGAATTCCTTTATTGAAATCCTCCGTATAGTCAGCAAAGGAAGGTAATGAAAATTTTTCTACAGCGATTTGACTTGAAATCCCCGCCGCTTCCATATGCAGTTGTCCAATTTCCTTTAAAAAAGGATGCTTTTCAAGATATTCCAAGAGCAATGTTTTTTCCCTGTTATTGCTATTCATTCTTAATCCACCTTACTAGGCTTTCTTGATATCGATCAGACAAGCCTTAAATTCTTGTTCTTGCACATTTGGATCAAGTGCATCAATCGTAAGAACGTTCGTGCTCGGCCCTTTCGCCAATCCCTTAAAGCCCCAGCTATAAGGCATCCAGACCATATGTGTTTCTTCCCCATTGACCATCAATGGTTTTGCACGATTAGAAACCATGGCTTTCACCTTAACTTCGCCGCGTGTGGAACGAACATTCACATAGTCGCCTTGTTTAACACCAAGTTTCTGAGATAATTCCATAGACATTTCAGCAAACGGCTCTTTTACAAGCTCATTCAACCAAGGAATGTTACGCGTAATCGTCCCGGAACACCAGTGTTCTGCAATTCCAGACGTACAAAGTACATATGGGAATTCATCTTTGGTACCGATGCGTTGTTCATTTGGCAACCGCGGATAAATTACACAAGGGTTAAACTGTATTTCTTTATGCAATCTATTCTTCGTAGGACTTTCAACCGGTTCGTAAAACTCTGGCACCGGACCGTCTACCGGTGTATACGAATGATCTCTTGACTTCATATTTTCATCGAGATCTTTATATTCTGCCGCAAATAATCTACCGAATCCTTCTCCATTCATACGGAACGGTTTCTGTCCTCCAGCAGTATGCGGGCCTTCTTTTAAGTTAGAAACATCCGGACGATCATAGCCATCCCATTGTCCTTTCGCTTCATCCCACCAAACAATCTTGTTCTTTTCATCAAACGGTTTGCCATCTTTATCGCAAGATGCACGATTATAAAGAAGGCGAATATTGTCTGGCCAGCACCAAGCATACTCTGGGAAGATCCCAAGATCTCCTCGATCCGCTTGTCCGCGACGTTTTGCTTGATTTTTATTGCCTGCAAACACCCCGGCGTAGATCCAAAGTCCGCTGCTCGTTGTTCCATCGGCTTTAGTCTCACCAATTCCGTTTAAAAGATTACCGGTTTTTAAGTCGTAACCATTGATTTCTCTAAGAACAGCTTCTGCTGTATCTTCTTCTGGATAATCCCAGACTAAATCCATAATCGCCCGATCTTTTTGTGCCGTCGAGTCTTTATAAAGTTCACAAATCTTCTTAAACATGCGATTAAAAATCCAAAGATCTGCTTTAGAATCGCCTACTTTATCCGGACCAGCCATACGCCATTGAATCATACGCATGGAATTGATCATCGTACCTTCGCGTTCAAGATAAGAACACGCCGGCATGAAAATAACTTCCGTATTAATTTTAGAAGCATCAGCCCCTGGCCGTTCCCAAAAAGCGGCTGTTTCATTAATAAAGACATCCTGTACAATCAGAGTTTCCAGATTGGATAGCCCTTTATGTGTTAAATTCAAATTGGCTTGAGACATCATTGGATTTTGTCCGGCAACGTAGGTGCATTTTATTTGACCTTCGATCATTTTTTCAAAAGAAATATAAAGAGAATCATTATGATGGCTGTTGCGGATTGGCAGATAACCAAATCCATAATCGTTTTCCTGCGTTGCTTTTTCGCCGTACCAAGCTTTCATTAAATTAATCAAGAATTTTGCACGGAAAGATCCGTAAGCATCTGACCATTTTTCTAAAGTAGATGTCTCTTGTGTTGGATAGGAAAGATAGCCAGGGAAATATTGGAACATGATACCAAAATCCGTAGAACCTTGTACATTCGGTTGTCCACGCATTGCACCGATACCACTGCCCGGTTTACCAATGTTACCAAGCAAAAGCTGAAGAATCGTAAAGCAACGAATGTTTTGTACACCAACTGTATGCTGCGTCATGCCAAGTGCATAAAGCATCACACAAGGCTTGGTTGTAATAAGAAGTTCTGCAGCCTCTTGAATTTTTTCTGCCGGTGTCCCAGTAATTTGCGAAGCCATTTCAAACGTATACCGTTTATAGTGTTCACGCAATTTTGTATATACACTGTCAGGATGATTAATATCGTCCGTTTTAATTGGTTTTCCAGCCGCATCAACTTGATAACTCCAGCTATGTGGGTCATAACTGCGTTTCTCTGCATCGTAACCAGAAAACAGACCGTCTTTAAATTCAAAGTCTTTTGATACCAAACAGTATGCATTCGTATTTAATTTTACGTATTCTTCATCATAGCGTTTATTTTCTAAAATATAGCTGATGATAGACCCTAAAAATGCAATATCTGTACCTGGACGCAATTGAATATGATGATCCGCAATTTTTGAAGTACGCGTAAATCTTGTATCAATGTGTACAATTTTCGCACCACGATCTTTTGCTCTCATAATTGCCTTCATCCCCATAGGATGACATTCAGCAACATTACTGCCCTCTACCCAGATCAATTTTGCATTTTGTATGTCTGGCCAAGGATTGGTCATCGCACCGCGACCAAATGCAGCATTTAATGCCGGCGGCGTAGTTGCATGACAAACACGCGTCTGATTGTCGGTAAATACGGCACCCATAGCACGCGTCATTTTAATCAAAGTATAGCATTCTTCATTATTTACTTGAGAACCACCGATAAAGCTGATCGCATCGGTTCTGTTTACTTGATATTCTTTACCATCAATCGTTTCTTTTTCAATCCAATTTTCATCACGCACTTTTTTCATTGCTTTTGCAGAGCGCTCAATTGCCTCATCCCAGCTAATTTCCTGCCAAGTCGTACTGCCAGGCGCGCGATAAAGCGGCGTCTTGGGACGTTGGTCGGAATTTGGAATATGACCATAACCTAAGCCTTTACTACAAAGACTTCCTCTATTAATTGGGCTGTCAGTTGCCCCTTCTAAATTGATCAGTTTCCCATCTCTCACATGACCGATGACACTACATCCACATGCACAGAAATGACATACGGAGGTAAATTCTTTTGCTCCAGTTAGCTTGAATTGTTTCGCTGCAGCTTTTACTTTAGGAATCTGAAAGCCGAAATCTGCTAAAACTAACCCAATGCTCGCTAAACCAGTAGTTTTAAGAAAATCCCTTCTGTTTAAGTTCATTTGTTTGCCTCCCCCGAATAAAAGTCTATATGAGTAGATTTCTTCTGATCAATTCATAAGCCATGATTGAAAAAAGAAATAAGCTCCAAATTTGTAAATGCATCACTTGTATTTATATAATAATAATCTATATTAATAGTTGTATTCTGTTTAATCAACATCAATTATAATATACGTGTCCATTAGACATCTGTCAACCAACTTGTACGCAAAAAACACAAATTAAAATTGCCAATTGTTTGTAAAGTCGGATGTAGAGCTACGGATTTCATGGGACAATACGCCTAATCATAAATAAGACAAATGCAATAAATTATTTATTTGATTTTAATTTATATGGTATAATACATTTCAAGTGTTATTTTTTAAAAGTATTACACACGAATTTCAAAATAAATATATGCAACGATAAGATTGAATCATATATACTTAACTTCTATAGGCTATAGAAAAGGACAGGAGAAATCATATGGAAAAAGAAA